>JBBSSN010000478.1:0-1513 GCA_038242035.1 Actinomycetales bacterium | reverse complement strand
CAGCCGGTACCGGACATTGCCGCACTGGCAGCCGTCCGGCGGACGTTGGCGGCGCGCCGGGTGCCGGTATTGATCGCCGCCGATGAAAGTGTGCGCAAGGAAACGGACCCGCTGGCCGTCGCCCGCGCCGGTGCGGCGGTCCTGATCCTTCTTAAGGTCGCCCCGCTGCGGGGAGTACGGCGCGCCCTGAAAATCGTCGCAGCAGCCGGCCTGCCCGCGGTCGTGAGTTCCGCGTTGGATAGCTCGGTGGGCATTAGGGCCGGGGTGGCGCTGGCCGCCGCGCTGCCCGAGTTGCCGTATGCCTGCGGGTTGGGGACGGTGTCCTTGTTTGCCGGGGACGTGGTGGGGGATCCCTTGGTCGCAGCAGGCGGGCATATCGCCGTCCGGGACGTGGCCCCGGAACCGGATCTGCTCGAGCGGTACGCCGTTTCCGGGCCGCGCCGTTCCTGGTGGCTGGAGCGCCTGCGGCGAAGTTATGCCGTGCTGGCCGCGGAGGTCCGGGAAGGTACGGACTGATTTACACTCCACAACAGTTGCGTGCATTCCTGGCCCGAGCAAGGTTCATTTCTGCACCAAAGAGCCACACCAGCAACAACAAGTGTCGCGGAGTGTAAATCTCCAGCACCGGAGGATGAGGTTAGATGGTTGCTGTGACTTCTTTTAGCTCGATGGATGCGGCCCGGCTCGCGGTTCGGGCCCTGGTGTCCGGGGGAGTGCGCCAAGTGGTGCTGGCACCGGGCTCCCGCAGCGCGCCGATGTCCTACGCGCTGGCTGAGGCGGAAGCGGCGGGCCTGCTCCGGCTGCATGTGCGCATTGATGAGCGGGTGGCCGGGTTCACCGCGCTGGGCCTGGCGCTTGGCGGCGATGGACCGGCGGCAGTGCTGACCACCTCCGGGACAGCCGTGGGGAATCTGCTGCCCGCCGTGATGGAAGCCAACCATGCCGCTGTTGCGCTGCTGGTGCTCTCCGCGGACCGCCCGGAGGAGCTGCGGGGGACAGGTGCCAACCAGACAACCCTTCAGCTCGATCTCTTCGGCGAGCATGTACGTTTCGCCGCCGATGTTGCCGCCGGAACGGATCCGACGGCGGCAATCGGCACGGCGTTGAGCGCGGCCCAGGGCAGACTTCCGGGCACGCCGGCGGGCCCGGTGCAGCTCAACCTGGCCTTCCGCGATCCGTTGACCCCTGCACTGGATGGCAGCGATTGGGAGCAGCCGCAATACCGGACGCCCGCGGAGCTGGCGGTCGGCAGCGGCCCGGCGGAGGCGAAAGGAGACCGGCTGCCGACATCCAACGCGGCGGCGGCAGCGCCCGCAGCGGTTCGGACCGGTGCCCCGCGTCGGACCATCGTGGTCGCCGGGCATGATGCGGGTCCGTCCGCGGAGTATTTTGCCCGCAGTCTGGGCCTGCCGCTGCTGGCCGAGCCGTCGTCGAACGCCCGCTTCGGGCCGAACGCGGTAGGGCCATACCGGCTGCTGCTGAGGCACTTCGGGGTGGATTCGGCGGAACCCAT
>JBBSSN010000477.1:0-1515 GCA_038242035.1 Actinomycetales bacterium | reverse complement strand
TAGGGCAGCACAGTCGGTTAAGGCAGCACGGTCAAGAGCTGCTTGAGTGTTCATGGTTGTCTCCTTGGTCGAAATGCACTGAATCGAATCGGCCGCCGGCAGCTCATTGCTGCGGGGACTGGCAGGATTGCTGAAACCGGCCCGGAGCCGGCTCAGCCCGTCCTGCGTGGAGGTCTTACCGGCGGGAGAGCCGGCGCTCATGGGGCACGCAGGATCTGGCCGGGAAGGATCAGTGCCGGGTTGGGGCCGATGGTCGAGCGGTTGATCCTGAACCAGGCCGGCCACTGTCGGGCGATCTCGGCATCGGTTGCCAGCGGACCAAGCTGTTGCGCCGCGAGGGTCCAGAGACTGTCGCCGGCCTTCACGACCACCGTTTGTCCCTCTCCTCCGGCCTCCGGTGATTGTGCTGGATTGGACTGCCCACCCGTAGCCGCTCCGTGCTGGCCCAGCAGCGGGCCGAAGCCCGACGGTGCACGGCTGGGAACAGGGGCAAGCAGACCCGGTGCCACAATGGGTGCCTGCGGCTGCCACAGCGGGCTGATCGTTTCGACGATGGGCGTGGATGCCGACGTAGTGGCGCCCGTCGGGTGGGGTGCTGGCACCGGAACGGGAGCTGGTGTCTGGGTTAGGCCCGCCGCCGTTGGGGTTGATGGTGCGGGCGCGTCCAGCATCGGACGCAGCAGGGGAAGGGCCGGACCTTGTCGTGCCGGCAGGACGGCCGAGACGGAGGGCTGCCACAGCGGGTTTATCGGCTCATCGGCCGCCTGGGCAAGCGGGGTGTAGAGGAGATTAACGCCGAGGATGGCCAGAACCAGCCGTCGCATAAACGCCGGAGCCAAACGGCCCGTGGCATCAGCAGCCTGTCGGCGGCCGGTGCGCTGGAGGAGGCCGGCGATGACCGCGAGGACAAAGGACAGGAGCCACCAGATGACGACGGCGAATCCGACTGCCGCCGAGACGGCGCCGATTGCTTCCTCGAAGCGGGGTGGGTGCAGGAATCCGCTGCCGCTGAACCAGCGCTGCAGAAGCACGGACCCGGTCAAGGCAAGCACTGCCCCGAGGAGCAGAATCGTGCCTGCCATCGCCGCATCGGCCCGCAACTGTTTGCGCATCTCGTGCTCCTTAACAATGAATTTGACGAACGATTTGATAAACAAAAAGTAGAGCCGGCCGAGACCGGGACGGGGCGTACCTATTCTCCTGGTTAAAGCCTTTTGACAACGTTTGATTCCTTATGAACCATCTTGATGCCGTTTAACCGGTATTGTCCAGAGGCCGGCTGATGTGTGGATAAGCGGTAGGCTCGTTGACCCCGTGCAACGGCGCTCGTAGGCTGACCGGATGCGATGGGACTCACTTTTTCAGGACATGGAGAATCAGCTGGCGGCCGCGCGGCTGCTGGACCTGGAAACAGACGTCGCGGAGCTGGTGCGAATGGAGGAGTCCGCGATAGCACTGGCTGACCGGATCCGGGGCGCAGTCGACTCACCGGTCACCGTCGTTCTGAGCGGTAAC
>JBBSSN010000476.1:0-1517 GCA_038242035.1 Actinomycetales bacterium | reverse complement strand
TCCGAAACCACATCTTTGAAGACGCCCTTCAACGCGGCCAGTTCCAGCGCCTTCACGTCGTGGACGGCAATTTCTCCAGCCACCTCGACGTCGATCTGTGTCACCGAATCGTGCGTAAGCGCGGTGAAAATGCGTCCGAGCTTTTCCATCAGCGGAATCCCCGGGCGCACATCCGCGGCAATGACGCCGCCGGCAACATTGACCGCGTCCGGGACCAACTCGCCGGCGAGGGCAAGGCGCACTGACTTCGCCACCGAAACTCCGGCCTTTTCCTGCGCCTCGTCGGTGGAAGCACCCAGATGCGGGGTCACTACCACGTTGTCCAGGGCCAGGAACGGGAGATCCGTCGCCGGCTCCTTGACGAACACGTCGATCCCGGCCCCGGCAATGTCGCCGTTGGTCAGCGCGGTGTACAGGGCGGCTTCGTCCACCAGGCCGCCACGCGCCACGTTGATGATGTAGGCAGTCTTCTTCATCTTGGCAAACGCGTCCGCACCGATCATCCCTACCGTTTCGGGCGTCTTTGGCATGTGGATGGTGATGAAGTCGCTCTGCGCCAGCAACTCGTCCAGGCTGACGAGCTGCACCCCCAGCTGCGCGGCACGTGCGGATGTGACATAGGGATCGTAAGCCAGGACCTCCATGTCGAAGCCCTGCGCGCGGGCAGTAATCAGGGCACCAATCCTGCCCAGGCCGATGATGCCCAGCTTCTTCTCGTACAGTTCGGTGCCGGTATATTTGGAGCGCTTCCACTCACCATTCTTCAGCGCCACACTGGCGGCGGGAATGTGCCGGGCCAGGCTGAGAATGTGCCCGACGGTCAGCTCTGCGGCCGAAACGATGTTCGACGTCGGCGCGTTGACAACCATAACGCCGGCCTCGGTTGCAGCCTTGATGTCCACGTTGTCCAGACCCACTCCCGCCCGGGCGATGATCTTCAGGCTCCGAGCCGCGGCGATCGCCTCGGCGTCCACCTGCGTGGCGGAACGGACCAAAATAGCGTCCACATCCGCGATGGCGGCAAGCAGCTGGGATCGATCGGCTCCGTCGCAATGACGGATTTCGAAGTCCGGTCCCAGGGCGTCAATAGTGGCAGGCGAAAGTTCCTCTGCAAGGAGTACAACTGGCTTGGTGGCTGTCACCGGTGACCTCTTTAGCTCTCGTGGATATTCAGGTGGAATTAGCGGCAAGACGGTGCTGCAGACAAAGAAGCCGGACTCCATCAGGTGAAGGAGCCCGGCTTCCTTGCCGAATGTGTGGTGGTGCTCGACGCCGGCCCTTCGCGGGTGCCGATGTCTGCCCCGCCCGCTTCGCGGACGCCCGAAGCCGCTCCCGGGCAGGACATCGGCACCCGCTCAAAGCGGGCCGTCGTCGTCGGTCCGGCGGGAGGGCGCGGGGACTAGCGGGCGACTGAACCTTCGTTGTAGTCGTCTTCGTTCTTGATCCAGGAGAACAGCTTGCGCAGTTCGCGGCCCGTGGACTCGATCGGATGATCTTCGCCCTTCTTGCGCAGCGCC
>JBBSSN010000475.1:0-1524 GCA_038242035.1 Actinomycetales bacterium | reverse complement strand
ATCCGTCCCCTAAGGTTGTAACATGCGCATCGTAGTCCTCGTTTCCGGCACGGGCTCCAACCTGCAGGCCGTCATTGACGCCATCGGCGCGGGCCGGCTGCCGGTGGAAATCGCCGCCGTCGGCGCGGACCGGCCCGGTACGTTGGGTGTGGAGCGCTCGGCCGCCGCGGGCCTGGAAACCTTTGTCGTGAACTTTAAGGCTTTTGCCGCCCGCAGTGAGTGGGACGCGGCGCTGCTTGCCGCCGTCGCCCGCTATGCGCCGGATTACGTCGTGTCCTCCGGATTTATGCGGATTGTTGCCGCGGACTTCATCGACGCGTTTCCCGGCCGTTACGTGAACACGCATCCGGCTCTGCTGCCGGCGTTTCCAGGCGCGCACGGCGTCCGCGATGCGCTGGATTATGGCGTAAAGGTCACCGGCTGCACGGTGCATTTTGCCGATGCTGGAGTGGATACCGGCCCGATCATCGCGCAAACTGCCGTGGCCGTGCTGCCGGAGGACACCGAAGAATCACTGCACGAGCGGATCAAGCTGGCCGAACGCACGCTGCTGATCCAGGTGCTCGCTGACCTCGCGGCGTCCCCTGCTCCGGAGGTGCGGCAACAAGCATCGGGACGACGGCGGCATGCACCAGGAGGCGGCAAGCGCCAGTAAGCCGTGAGCGCGAAGATCAGCGGCACTACGACGGCGCTAACGGCGCGGTCGTCGCTGCCGTAGCCACGTTGAACGTCGGCGCAAAGATCGCTGGCGCAAGCGCGGACAGCGGCCGCGGTGACGAAAAAAGCGCTGATCAGCGAGCATTGATGGCCCGCTGCAGATGCCCGGCGTGCTTCGCCAGCAATCCGCTGGCCTGTTCGGGCGGCAGCCCGGTCATGATCACCAAAATGGCCGCCTTGACCGACCCGGCCACGGATTCCAGCACGGCCGCCGCGGTGCCGGGGTCCGTGCCGGTGGCGCGGACGACGGTCCGTTCGCTGCGGGCGTGCAGTTTCTCGTTGGTGGCGCGCAAGTCCACCATGAGGTTCCGGTAAGTCTTCCCCAGCCGGACCATGGTGATGGTGCTGATCATATTGAGCACCAGTTTCTGAACCGTTCCCGCTTTGAGCCGGGTGGAGCCGGTGAGGAATTCCGGACCTACCTCTATTTCCACGGCGATTTCGGCTGCGCGTCCCAAGGGGGACCCGACATTGCAGGCCAGGCCGACGGTGCATGCCCCGGCGGCGGCGGCCGCCTGCACCGCGGCGATCACGTACGGCGTGCGTCCGGAGGCAGAGATGCCAATGACGGAGTCGAGACCGCAGATTTCCAGCGCGGCGATGTCCGCCTCGCCGGCAGCAGCGTCGTCCTCTGCATCCTCCACGGCTGCTTGGATGGCGCGGCTTCCGCCGGCGATGACGCCCACCACCTGCGCGGGGTCCGAGCCGAAGGTCGGCGGGCATTCACTCGCATCCAGAATGCCGATCCGTCCGGGCGTCCCGGCGCCAATGTAGATGAGCCGTCCGCCGAGGGCCATCCGGGCGGCT
>JBBSSN010000474.1:0-1529 GCA_038242035.1 Actinomycetales bacterium | reverse complement strand
TGACCAGGGTTCCGTATGCCTCTTTGTAGGTCATGCCGACGACGTCGGGAACGGCGCGCTCAGACTGTGCCGCGCTGGAGGAGGTGCTGGGTGAATCGCTGGGTGCTGAGCCGGGGGCATCCGTACCGCAGCCGGCGAGTCCTGCAAGGAGCAGGGCAGCGACGGAAAATTGCGTAAATTTCTTCATGGGCCTAACTTCATCGTCAATGTCCGGGCGAGACCCTTCCCCCGGGTGTTTTGCAAACATCAATCCTTATACCACCGTACGGAGTTGGCGCACCGTACGGAGTTGGCGCACGCTCGCTTGCTGGCGCTTGATTGCTGCGGTGCGGTATTGTCGGAACCGGTGATGGATCCCACCGGGACTGCAGGTCAGTTCGAACCGCCACTTGGCTGATGGTTCCTACCTTTGACCCCTAAAGGTAGGTGAAATATGTCCGGCTTCGATGCACTGGTTCCGCACAAACATGCACTCAGGCCCAGCACGCGCACAGTAGGGTTCTGGCTGCGCTCCCCCGAAATTTTCCGGAGAGCCAGCGGCCTTTGGTCCGCACAACCCATGCAGGGAGAGCAGCGATGACTGACCGAAACCCGCAGGTCGAAGAGTCCGCCGCATCCAACCCGCCGAGTGGGCGGATCCGTGGGCCGGTCGTTGTCGGGGTGGTGCCCGGCCAGCCATCTATTGTCATTGAGCGTGCTGCCGACCTGGCCGCCAGCCTGGACGTGGAGCTCCTTGCTGCGCATGTGGACGTCACCCGCTATGCCCTCAAGTCCGCGGACGGGTCTGCCGGCGCGTCCGCCCCGATTGATCCGGACGGCTGGGATGAGACGGATGACGTCGTCAACGCCGCCGGCAGCCTGCGGGCCGCCATCGCCAGCGAGCTGGAACCCCGGAGCGTTCGATGGAGCTTCGTGGAACTGGTGGGCGAACCGGCCGCCGCCTTGGGACGGCTGGCGGAGACCCGGAGCGCGTGCGTTATTGTTGTCGGAACGCGCGAACGTGGCATCGGCGCCCGCCTGGAGGAACTTCTCACAGGTTCGGTGGCCGTACATTTGTCCCACCGCCAAAACTGCCCGGTGCTCGTTGTCCCCATCACCCCGCACCCCGCTCCGGCGACGCCCGATGACTGAAGGGAACCCCGCAACTGTGGAACCCGCAGCGGTGCCTGAAAACGTGGACCTTCCCGCAAACCATCGTGTCGCCGGTGCCGCACCCACCCACCGCCCGATCCACCTGCATCCCGGGTTCGTGCTGCTCGTCATGGCCGGGGGCGCCGCCGGTGCGCTCTCAAGATACGGGCTCGGCCTGGTCCTGCCGGCACCGGAAGGCTGGCCGCTGCCCACCCTCCTGATCAATGTGGCCGGCGCATTGCTGCTGGGCTTCCTCCTTGAAGGGCTGTCGCGGCGGGGACCTGACGTGGGACGGCTGCGGGTCCTGCGGTTGTTGCTGGGCACGGGATTCATGGGGGCCTTCACCACCTACAGCACCCTTGCGGCGGATGCGCTCCACCTGTTCGACGCCGGACGGC
>JBBSSN010000473.1:0-1529 GCA_038242035.1 Actinomycetales bacterium | reverse complement strand
GGGCCGCAACGCCGAACAGCGCAAGAATGTGCTCAAATACGACGACGTCCTGAACCGTCAGCGTGAAGCCATCTACGGTGACCGTCGGCGGATCCTCGAGGGAGACGATCTGCATGAAAAGGTCCAGTTCTTCCTGGAAGATACCGTATCCGAGTCCATCGACGCTGCCACAGCGGAGGGTCATAGCGTGGATTGGGATCTGCAGGCGCTGCTCGGCGGCCTGAAGACGCTGTACCCGGTCTCGGTGAGCACGGAAGAACTCGAAGAAGAGGCTGGCGGCGAGGACCGCATTACGCCTGAATTGCTGAAAACGGAGTTGCTCTCGGACGCGAAGCTGGCGTATCAGGATCGCGAAGAGAAGCTGGGTTCGGAGACGATGCGCGAGCTGGAGCGCCGGGTGGTGCTCTCGGTCGTGGGGCGCAAATGGCAGGAGCACCTTTACGAGATGGATTACCTGAAGGAAGGCATTGGCCTGCGGGCCATGGCGCAGCGCGATCCGCTCGTTGAGTATCAGCGGGAGGGTTTCACCATGTTCCAAGCCATGATGGGTGCCATCCGGGAAGAAAGCGTCGGGCTGCTGTTCAACCTGGAGGTCCAGATGGAGGAGCCCGCCGCTGCACGGGTTGGCGTCGTCGCCGACCAGCCGGCGTCGCTTCTTCAGCGCGTCGCCGGCGCATCGTCCGACGGCGAACCGCAGGGCGGAGTGCCGAACGGCCAGCCGGCGCCGGCAACTGACGAACACGCTGCCGTGAAGTTCAACGCCCCGGGCCTGCAGGCTCCCGAACAGCCGGCCTCTTTGCAGTTCACTGCGCCGGACGTGTCCGGCGAAGCGGAGACACATACCGAGCGGAGTTCGCGCGGAACCGGTTTGCCGCCTGCGGCGAAAAAGACGGGTGCGGCGAAGTCTGCCGCGACGAAGACCAAAAAGAAGAAACGCCGCTGACGCCGCGCAGCAGGCGAACAGCGCACCGCTACGGGTGGTTGAGATAGGCCGCCTGCGGCCCAGTGGGGACCCGCGGTGCTCCCGTTACCCGATTTCGAGTGCGGTCACTTTCCAGACACCATTGCGCTCTTCCAAGCGCATGGCGAGGGCGCGAATTCGCTGACGTTCGGCGATAACGAGTGAGGATTCGTAAACCCCGGGCCTGACGGCGCAGCAATGCAGGGATCGGACCGATGGGTTGCGGTGCAGTTCGTGGACGTTGCTGTGCGCGCCGTTGTGTTCAAGGTTCCGCTGGACCGATCTGGTCAGCTCCGCACGGATCTGCAGTGCCTCAAAGCTGCGGGCATCCAACCAACGCGCCAGCTGGTGCGCTGGGCGGCTGCCGGCGAGCACTTCCACTGCGGCCTGCCCGATCTTGGCGGTCATGGACCGAACCAGGGCCGCCTCGCCGGCTTGTGCCCTGGCGAGATCGAGCTGGAATTTTTCTGCCCGGGTTACAGATCCCTCGATGGTGCCAGCACACGAGCTGGCCCCTAGTGCGGGGTCCACTGCGGCCATCAGCGCCTCTGGTGAGCTTTGCACCCCG
>JBBSSN010000472.1:0-1532 GCA_038242035.1 Actinomycetales bacterium | reverse complement strand
GTCGTCCTGCTCTGCTTCGTCAGGGAAATCCCGTTGGCCACTACGATCGAACGTGACATCCTGCCGGAATCGCTGGAAATAGACGGCATGACCAACAACCATCTCGACGAACCGGCACAGACCGGCGTGCTGGAAGAGGAGTTTGCCGGCGGCCGTGCGCGCTGAACGCGTAGTCCGCTTGGTCCGCCAAAATGGGCCGAACCGGGCGTTTCTGCGCTAACCGGCGGGCTGCTGCGAGCAGGCAGCCCGCCACAGTTCGGCCATGATTCTTTCCGCGGGCTCTGCCCGGCTGTGCATAAATCCGGTTCCTGCCCACAGCGCCAGGCCGTCGGGATCCCCGGCCAGTGCCGCGGCGGCCCGAAGCGGCCGGGTGAGCTGGTTGACCTCCGGGTATGCCGCGGGAGCCTGACCATCGTGCTCACGGATGAACCGGTTAGTCAGCCCGCGGGCAAGGCGCCCGGAGAAGGCCCGGGTTACGCTCGTGCCGGTGTACTCACCGGAGGCCAGGGCATCCTTGTGCGTTGGCTGCGCCCCGGATTCGGGAGTGCGCAGCAGCAGCGTCCCCAGTTGAACGGCGCTGGCGCCGGCAGCCACGAGCTTCCGGACATCGGCACCGGACCCGACTCCGCCGGCGGCGATCAGCGGCAGCGCGGTGACGTGCGCCAATTCCGCCAGGAGTGCGGTCAGGGACTGACTCCCGGGCGAGGTGCCGACGGCATGGGTTCCGCGGTGACCGCCTGCATCCGGCCCCTGCACGCACAGGCTGTCGGCTCCGCGGGCGACGGCGGCGCGCGCCTCGGCGGCGTCGGTGACGGTAAGCGTCAGGTGCGTTCCGACGTCGTGCAGGCGTTTGACGATCTCCGGCTCCGGCAACCCGAAGGTGAAGCTGACCAGCGGCAGCGGATGGCGGAGAAGGTAGTCGATCTTCTCGCTGTAGCCGTCGGTGTCAGCAGGGTCCGGTGCCGGAAGCGCCACCGCGTACCTTTGCGCATCCGCTTCGAGGACGTGCGCGTATTCGGCCACTCGAGCGGCACGGTCGGCGCGGTCGGCGCCGTCGGAACCGCTGGCACGGTGGGCACCGCCGGCCGGGCCTGAGCCGCCCGGTGAAAGGGCGACTCCGGCCGTTGCCGCCGGAACAAAAACGTTGACACCCAGCCGGTTGCCTGTCAGTTCGCGGCCGACCTCAATTTCGTTCGCCATCGCCGTGGCAGTCTTATAGCCGGCGGCCAGGATCCCGAATCCTCCCGCCCGTGCACCGGCGGCTACCAGAGCCGTCGTGGACGGTCCGCCCGCCATGGGTGCCGCCAGCAGAGGTATCTGCAGGTCGTTGAGTGAAAACATCGTGTTCCTGTTCCTCATTTTTGCCACCGGCAGTTCGGGAAAAACCGGGCCGGAATCGCTGCTGGATCAAGCGCCACTAGAGCATACCGGCCAGCGCCACCCCGGCACCGGCCGCGGCAACGGCCAGCACCATGGTGCCCAATCCGTTAACAATGGCGTACCACGTCCTGCCTGCCTGGATCAACCGGACG
>JBBSSN010000471.1:0-1536 GCA_038242035.1 Actinomycetales bacterium | reverse complement strand
TGCCACCGCCGCTGCGCTGCGGCCTGCCTTTACCCGGTCGACGACGGTCCGACCGGTGCTGGTTGTGCCCTTCAGCAGTGCGCGCAAATACAGTGGGGTGGTATTCGACGGCGCCGCTCCCGACGGCGCCGCTGGCCGGGCCGGCTGGTTTTTCGGAGCACCGGAAATGCTGCTCAATCCGCTCGCCGATGGCCACCGTCAGGTGCTGGCGGCGGCGGCCGAGCTGGCTGCCGGCGGATTGCGCGCCTTGCTGCTGGTGCACACAACGTCTCCGTTCGCCGTCGACCGCGCGAGTGACGGACAGCTGCCGGACCAGCTGGCTCCCGTTGCGCTGCTGACCTTCCGGGAGAAGATCCGCTCCGACGCGGCCGCCACGCTGTCCTATTTCCGCGAACAGGGCGTTTCCCTGCGCATCATTTCCGGAGACAATCCGCGGACGGTGGCGGCGGTGGCCCGGGCGGTGGGGTTCGCCGATGTGCTGCACGGCTATGACGCGCGGAACCTCCCGGAGGATCCTGCCGGGATGGGAGAGGTGCTCGAACGTGAGCACGTGCTGGGCAGGGTCACGCCGGAGCAGAAAAAGTCCATTGTGCTGGCGCTGCAGCGGCGCGGCTACGTCGTGGCGATGACCGGCGACGGCGTTAACGATGCGCTGGCACTGAAGAGCGCCGACATCGGCATCGCGATGGGATCCGGCGCGGCCGCCACCCGCGCCGTGTCCCGGCTGGTGTTGTTGGACGGCCAATTTTCCCGGCTGCCCGCCGTAGTGGCGGAAGGGCGCCGCGTGATTGCCAATGTGGAACGGGTGGCGAACCTGTTCCTGACAAAAACCGCCTACGCCGTGATCATCTCGCTGGTGATCGGCCTGCTGCTGTGGCAGTATCCTTTTCTGCCCCGCCAGCTCTCGATTGTCAGCTCGCTCACGATCGGTATTCCGGCGTTCTTCCTGGCGCTGCTGCCGAACAAGCGCCGTTATCAGCCTGGCTTTCTACGCCGCTGCCTGATGTTCTCGGTGCCCGCCGGCGTGATCATCAGCGCCTGCATCCTGTCCGTCTACGGATACTCCCGCGCAGTCCCCGACCCGGCGCTTGACGCCGCCGCGCAGATCCAGGCCGGCCAGACGGCGACGACCATTGCGGTGCTGCTGGTGGCGCTGTGGGTGCTCTCCGCGCTGGCGCGGCCGTTCGACAAATGGCGTGCGCTGCTACTGTCGGTGTTGATCCTGGCTCTGGCACTGATCCTGGGCATTCCCGCTGCGAGGGCCTTCTTCGCCCTGCAGGTACCGGGCGGGTCGCTGCTTGCCGCTACGATGGGAGTAGTTGTACTGGGCTGCGCGGCGATCGAAATCCTGTACCGGTTCCTGAAAAAACGGGGAGCCGTGTCGGAGCGCGAGTAAGGATCTCCTAACTAGCGGGTCAGCCGCCGCGTGGCAAAGATAAAAACTGTGGCGAGAGGAGTCCAACGATGACGAATGTGGACAGTTTTGGTTCCAAAGGCGTACTAGACGTAGCCGGGACCGAATACGAGATTTTCCGG
>JBBSSN010000470.1:0-1554 GCA_038242035.1 Actinomycetales bacterium | reverse complement strand
TTTCAGGCGGCGGCAAGGAGAAAATCACCCTGGGAGAGCGCGTTCTCCTGGGCGCCAACTCCGGCGTGGGCATCAGCATCGGTGACGACTCCGTCGTCGAGGCCGGGCTGTACGTAACGGCCGGTACCCGGGTCCGCGTGGTGCGGCCGCAGGACAGCGACGGCGACCACAACGCCGGCGGCCAGAAGAGCGACGGTGGCAGCGGCGACCGCGCAGAAGCCTCCCGGATCGTTAAGGCAGCCGAACTGTCCGGCGTTGCAAATCTGTTGTTCCGCCGGAACTCCGGGACCGGTGAGGTCGAGGTCCTCCCCCGCCACGGGCAGAACGTGGAACTCAACGCGGCACTGCACGCCAACTGACGCGGTTCGCCGGCGTTGAACTGATCCGATATATTCGACCATGAACGCACCGCGCCTTCGGGCCGCCCTGATCTGGCTTCTCTCGATCGGCGTGGTCATTGTGCTGGTAGTGGCTGCCGGTCTCTGGGCCGTCAGCTACTTTAAACCGGGGCCTGCACCGCTTTCGGTGGGGTGCACGGCATCATCTGCCGGAGTTTCTTATCCTCTTGCGGTGGACCAAACTCAGAACGCGGCCCTGATCACTGCCATCTCCGTCCGCCGGGGCCTTCCGGCGCGTGCCGCTTCAATCGGACTTGCGGTGGCCCTACAGGAATCCAAACTGCGCAATATCACGCACGGGGATTTGGATTCGCTGGGGCTTTTCCAGCAACGTCCCTCGCAGGACTGGGGAACGGCAGAGGAAATACTCGATCCGGTTTACTCCACAAATGCCTTCTTCAACGTCCTCGTCACCGTCGGCGGGTATGAAACTCTACCCATCACCGCGGCCGCTCAGAAGGTACAGCGTTCTGCCTACCCGGAGGCCTATGCCCAGCGCGAGCCGCAGGGCCGGGCGTTCGCCTCTGCGTTGACAGGACTCTCCCCCGCCGCCTTGGACTGCACTTTGAATCCGGTCAGCGGGGCTGGCGATCCGGCCGCCGTGCTGAGCGGGCTGCAGCTCGTCTATGGACCGGTCCAGGCCTCCAGCGACACCAATAGCCTCACTATCGGCGCCTCGGGCACAGCCGGCTGGAGCTTTGCGCAATGGGCCGTGGCAAACGCCGCGTCACTGAAGATCACCGGCGTCACCTTTGACGGCAAGAGCTGGATCAGGGCGGATGTCGACGGCGGCGTGAACAAGGGCTGGCAGGTTTCAGATGCGCCGTCGGACCAGGTCCGGATCACCGTCAGCGTCCCCAGCCAGTAGCCGGACCGGTCACCGTACGAAATCGGTCAGACCAGCAGTTCCACCACGGGCTGAACAAAGCTGCGGAAATTTAGTTGGTCTTCCAACAGCCGCGAGCTCATCAACAGCCGGTCCGGCTCCAGGAACCATGCCCGTGGCTCGGCCAGCGGCAATTCAATAATAGTCAGGGTGAAGTCGCGGGCGTTCCGGCCCAACTCCATCTCCCGGTCCTGCACGAGCTGCGCCAGTATGCCTGTCATTCCCATGGTTTCCCGGCCGGCCGCGAGCAATGTGTATTCACTTTGCCGC
>JBBSSN010000469.1:0-1561 GCA_038242035.1 Actinomycetales bacterium | reverse complement strand
GGAGGAATTGCGGGCGGAGATTGGCCGTGGCGCTGGCCTGGTGGACCACGAGATCTGGCGTGTGCAGGCACAGCTCAATGATTCTGCTGAAATCCGCACCCTGGATCTTTCCCGCCAGGTGGAGACCGGACGGTGGAGGATCATCCGCATCCACGATGCCATCCGGGACATCAGTGCCTAGCCGGACCCCATGAGTTTCACCCATCTGCACGTTTCCACGGCATTCAGCGCACACTACGGTGTCTCCTGGCCGGATACCCTCGCGGCGGCTGCGGCGGCAGACGGGGCCGATGCCCTGGCCTGCACGGACCGGGACGGACTCTACGGCACCGTTAAACACCTCAAAGCGTGCCTGGCGAACAACCTGGACCCCGTGGTTGGAGTGGAACTGGCGGTCATTACTGCGGCTGGCACTACTGCGAACGGCGCTACTTTTAATAATGCAGGCTGGAAGATTACCGGCCGGGTTGTGGTCCTGGCCCATGGGCAGATCGGAGGAGAGGGATACAAGGCCCTGTGCCGGCTGATTTCTGATGCCCACCAAAACACCGCATCAACTGCCGGTTCGCGCAGCCGATCAGCCAAGCCCGTGGGCGTCACCCAGGAACAGCTGGCCCAGCGGGCAGACGGTGGAGGCGCCCCCATCCTGACAGTGCTGCTGGGACCCTATTCCGACGTCGGACTGGCGTTGGGGCGGCGGAACTACCGGCAGGGCCGCACCCTGACAGAACAGTGGCGCAGTATTCTGCCCATCGGGGCGCTGGTCATGGAACTGGTGACCCACCTGAGCCCGCCGGGGGCTCCACTCAGCAACGCCCATGCCGTGCGGATGCTCCGGCTGGGAGAGGAAGCGGGCGTGGGCTCCATCCTGACCAACGCTGTGCGGTACTGCGAAGTGGACGGCGCCGCCACCGCCGATGTCCTGGATTCCGCCCGGGCACTGACCTCACTTTCGGCGCTGCCGGATCTGCAGCCCAATGGACAGGGCTGGCTCAAAAGTGCCCAGGAAATGGAAGCGCTCGCAGGAGAGCTGGCCCGCGAAGCCGGATACGGGGCCGCCGGAGCCGTACAGCTGCTGGCCTCCACCGCCGCGGTGACGGACCGCTGCCGCATGGATCCCGTCCAAGATATGGGCTGGAAACAACCTGTGGTTCCGGAAGCCGCGGTGATCGGTATTTCCCGGCCACCGCTGCTCGAGCTTCGGCAGCGGTGTAACGCCGGCTTGACCACCCGCTTCCCCTACGCCCGGATCGAGGAAGAGTATGAACTGCGCAGCAGGTTGGACCATGAGCTGGGCATCATTGATCGGCTTGGGTTTGCCTCCTACTTCCTGACGGTTGCCGAGGTCTCGGCAATGATCAGGACCATGGGCGTCCGGGCTGCCGCACGGGGATCCGGAGCCTCCAGCCTGGTCAACTACCTGCTGAACATCAGCCAGGTGAACCCGCTTGCCCATGACCTGGTCTTTGAGCGGTTTCTCTCCCGTGACAGGTCCACCCTGCCGGACATCGATATTGATGTTGAAAGTGCAGAGCGCCATAACGTCTACCACCGGATCTTC
>JBBSSN010000468.1:0-1577 GCA_038242035.1 Actinomycetales bacterium | reverse complement strand
CCGACACTGCGGACGTCCGCCAGCAGCACCACGGGCATCTGCCACACTTCGTTGTCCAGACCTGCAGCGGTCAGCTCGGCCCGGGCGATGGCATCGGCCTTACGCAACAGCGCCAGCCTCTCGCGGGTGACGTCGCCGACAATCCGGATCCCCAGGCCGGGGCCGGGGAAGGGCTGGCGTCCCACGATCTCGGCCGGCAGGCCCAGTTGGGCGCCCACGGCCCGGACCTCGTCCTTGAACAGCGCACGCAGCGGCTCCACGAGCTCAAACTGCAGGTCTTCGGGGAGCCCGCCGACGTTGTGATGACTCTTAATGTTGGCTGCTCCCTCGCCCCCGCCGGACTCGACGACGTCCGGATAGAGGGTTCCCTGCACCAGGAACTTGATCGCTTCGCCGTCGGAACCGGCCTCGCTGATCAAGGCCCGCTCGGCTTCTTCAAACGCGCGGATGAATTCGCGGCCGATGATCTTGCGCTTGGTTTCCGGGTCGGAGACGCCGGCCAGGGCATCGAGGAAACGGTCGGTTTCTTTCGCAACATAGAGTTTGACCCCGGTCGCGGCGACAAAATCGCGCTCCACCTGCTCGGCTTCACCCTCGCGCAGCAGACCGTGATCAACGAAGACACAGGTCAGCTGGTCTCCGACGGCGCGCTGGACCAGGGCCGCCGCGACGGCCGAATCCACCCCGCCGGACAAACCGCAGATCACCCGGGCACCGCCGATCTGGTCGCGGATCCGCTGGACCTGCTCCTGAACGATGTTTCCGGTGGTCCAGTTCGGCTGCAGCTTGGCGCCGTTGAACAGGAAGTTTTCCAGCACCTGCTGGCCGTAGTCCGAATGCTTGACTTCCGGGTGCCACTGCACGCCGAAGAGTGATTTTGCTTCATTGGCGAAGGCCGCCACGGGTGCACCGGCCGTGCTGGCCAGGACCTCGAAGCCCTCAGGTGCCTGCTGGACGCTGTCGCCGTGGCTCATCCAGGCGTTCTGATGGTTCGGGGTGCCGGTCAAAATGGACCGTCCGTCCCCGACCGTCGTGATATCCGTTGCCCCGTATTCACGCAGCCCGGTCTGTGCCACGGTCCCGCCCAGAGCCGCTGCCATAGCCTGGAACCCGTAACAGATTCCGAACACCGGAATGCCGGTTTCGAAGAGGTCGGGACTGACGGACGGAGCGCCGTCCGCGTAGACGCTGGACGGACCGCCGGAAAGGATGATGGCCGCCGGATTCTTCGCCAGCAGCTGTTCGGTGCTCAGCGTGTGCGGCACCACCTCCGAGTACACGTTGGCCTCACGGACGCGACGGGCGATTAGCTGGGCATACTGGGCGCCGTAGTCGACGACGAGAACGGGCTGCTGCGTAGTCTGGGCGATAGCGGGGGTAGTCACCCATCAATCTTAACCCAAGGCGGCGCATCCCCCTGCCGTGCCTGAGCGCCGGCACAATTTCCGGCCCACTGTGTTCCGCCGTCGGGACCGCCCGCTCCACCGACCGCGAGATGTCCGCAGTGACCAAATGACGGTCCGTCAGTACCGCTTCGAAGCGGTCGGGAAAGCGGCCAGCTCCGCCTCTACCTGCTT
>JBBSSN010000467.1:0-1578 GCA_038242035.1 Actinomycetales bacterium | reverse complement strand
CCAGCGTGAGGACGCCGCACGTGCAGATTCAGCTGCCGCCGGCTGTCCTGGCCGCCGGTCCGGTGCGGCTGCGGCGGCTCGGCGGTGCTGATACGCAGTTTACGGATGTACAGCTGGAACAGGATGCGCAGCTGGTCCAGGACGCACAGCTGGAACAGGCGCTCTCTGAATGTGCCGACGTGGTGACCTGGACGTATTACCCCGCGCACCTGAAGCATGAACAGGCCTGCGCACGAATTGTCCGGTCGGGTGAATCGGCCGCGGCCGGTATCAGCGCCCGGTACGTACTGGAGCGGAACGGGGCCGCAGTGGGAACAGCGGGGATCAAAAACTGCGACGACGCTCCCGAAATTTTCTATGCGCTGCTCCCCGCCGGGCGTGGCCAAGGCACAGCGACGGCCGCGGTAAATGTCCTGGCCCGCTGGGCATTGTCCGCCGGTGCACCGTATGTGGCCTTGTGGACCCAGGACGGTAACCATGCCAGCGAGCGAGTGGCCGAGCGGGCCCGTTTCCTCTGCGCGGATGTGCTCAATGCGGACGCCGGAAACGCCGCGGACGTCGAAGTTTTCCCCGGGCCGCGATTGTGGACCAGGTTCCCCGACTGACCCGCACGGCCCGGGAATTGTTGCGCGGAGGGCTTGTGCCGGAAAAATACAAGGATATAAGAAGTACAAAACCGTCTAAAGGGACTCCTCGGTGAGAAATCCGTTTAAGCGCACAACGGTTGCCCGGCTGCCGCTCGTGGCCGGTCGGCCGCAGGCTTTGGAGTTGTCGATCGAGGCGGGCGGGCTGCCCGAGGTCGGGGTTGACGCCGGGTCGAGCCGCGCTGCGGCATCCGTAACGGTAAGGCCCAGCTCGCGGATAACGTCTTCACGAAGTATTTCGCCAGGGTGGGCCGGATTTGTCATCATGGCCAGCGTCCCTTCGGTGGTAGTCGAGATAGTTGACGAGCTCGATATCGGTGCCGGTAAACCGAAAAACGATCCGCCAATTGCCGTTGACCGTAACCGGCCACATGCCTAATCTGTGCTAACTTCCGGCCTCGCACGCCCGCCAATCCGGTCAGCCTTCCGGAACAAACTCCCCGTGCCCCGCGTCGCGCAGCGCGGCCCGTAGCTTCTGCGCGCTCAGATCCATGACCGCCGGGTCCGGGGAGCTGTCCACGCGGCTGAAATCGAAGTCCGCCATCGAGTGTGCCGGGAAAACATGCAGGTGCAGGTGTTCCACCTCGAAGCCGGCAATGACCAGACCGGCCCGCTCCACCCCGAATGCCTGTACCTGCGCCTGGCCGATCGTCTGCGCCACGGCCGTGAGCCGCGCCATCAGCGCCGGTGGGGCATCCGTCCAACGGTCGATTTCCTCGCGCGGCACCACTAAGGTATGGCCGTCGGTAAGCGGGCCGATCGTCAGAAATGCCACCAGGTCGTCGTCTTTCCAGACGAAGCGGCCGGGAATTTCGCCGGCGATGATGCGGCTGAACAACGTTGCCATGCTGCGTCCTTAAAGGGTTGAGGTGTCCAGGACAAACCGGTACTTCACATCGCCGGCCACCATGCGGTCATATGCCTCGTCCAGCTG
>JBBSSN010000466.1:0-1581 GCA_038242035.1 Actinomycetales bacterium | reverse complement strand
GTGACCGCTGGGGAAGCTGTTGTGACCGGTTACGATGACGAGTGCATGGGTGGCTGAGGAGGGTGGGCGCAGCCGGGCCACGGTGTATTTGCCGATGTCCGCGCTCAGCCACCCCACGGCGGTGATCGATCCGAAGGCCAGGGCACGGATCGGCGCACGGCACCCCCACCACAGCCAGGAACAGATCAGGAAAAAAATGATGACCGCGCCAACTGGGCCGAGCCCGTAATTAATACCCAGGGCAATGGCAGTGAGGAACGGGTCGCGCCCTTCGCTCAGCTGGACATCCAGCGCCAGGTCAGGGCTGAAGGGGCCATAGGATTTCGCTACCAGCCCGATGGTCAGCGTCAGCGCAAAGAGCACTACGCCAATGGGAGCCAGGAACCAGGAACCCAGCGGCAGCAGCGGCGCCGACCCCATCGCTGTGGCAGTGCCCGATTGCCGCGGGGGCCCTCCGGTGCGGCGCCTGCCCAAGGGTTCGGTCACTGGTGTCCTCCGGCGTTCAATCCATCAATGTTCATCTGGCCAGTCTGCCAGCTTGGCGCTGAGAGAACGCTGAGGAGGGCCGCCGGCGGGGCCCGAGCGCTGGATCGGTTATGGCGCTCTGTTGCCCGGCAGTGGACCAGGATCAGCCGCACCGCCCGGGAATTCGGTCTCCTGCGATCCTAACGGGATCCGAGCAGCGGTAGCTGGATCTCAAATCGGCAAAACCCGTCGGATGCCTCCCCTGCTGTGATTGTTCCGCCATGGGCGGCTAACAGCGACCGCGCGATGGCCAGCCCCAGGCCGCTGCCGCCGGTGTCCCGGGAACGGCTTTCGTCAAGACGGATAAAGCGCTCAAAGATATGTTCGCGTTCTGCTTCCGGAACCGGCGGACCGTCGTTGTCGACCCACAGCCTTGCTTTGCCGTCGTCGGCCGTCAAAGTCGCTCTGACCGTATGGGCCGCGTGCCGGCCTGCGTTGTCGAGAACGTTACGCAGCACCTGGGAAAGCCGTCGCGCGTCCCCGCTCACGCGGACGGGCTCCAGGCGGGAGCGCACCTCATGGCCGGTGGTGGACCGGAGCCGCTGCAGTTCAGCGGCCAGGACGTCATCGAGATCTACGTCGGCACGGAGGATTTGCAGGCCGCTGTCCTCCGCCTTGGAAAGCGTGAGCAAGTCCTCCACCAGATACCCCATGCGCCGTGTTTCCGCCGCCAGCAGGGGGGCCATGTCCAGCCAGGTACGGTGCGTGGGATCCTGGACCGACACTTCCAGCCCCGTCCGCAGAGTAGTCAGCGGGCTGCGGAGCTCGTGACTGGCATGGCTTACGAACTGGCGTTGGCGAGTGTCGGCGGTTTCAATGCGGCCCAGCATCGCGTTCATCGTCACAGCCAAGGCTGCTAGCTCATCCCTCGTAGGCGGCACGTCCACACGGTCCGCCAGGTGTCCGGCATCGATGTCACCGACCTGGGCGCGGATGATCTCAACCTGCCGCAAGGACCGTCCGACCAGAAACCGCACGGCCATTCCAACGATCAGCAGCAACGCGGGGGTGGCCAGCAGCAGGAACAAGGCCACGGTCCGCACCGTATCGGCCTGG
>JBBSSN010000465.1:0-1585 GCA_038242035.1 Actinomycetales bacterium | reverse complement strand
CTGCGCAGGAGACTTGATTGTCTGCCCAAGAGGCGTGATTGGCCGGGCAGGAGGTACGCGCAGATGACGGCCGATAGCGGAGTCACCACGGCGATGCCATAGAGCCACACGTTCCCTTGCACATTCCCGATTATCAGACCATAGTCGCCGCGGGGAATGGAGAGAATGCCTGCGACGACGTAGGCGACGAAGCCGCTGACAGCACTGAGCCACGGCGATCGACGCCACAGACCTAAGAAGAGAGTAAGGCTGAGGAGCAGCAACAAGGCCAAGACGGAACCCCAGGGAAGCAGCAGGCCCGTCGTGGCAAGGGCGTGCCCATGCAGCGCCGTCCCCAGCAGCCCGGCGAGCACTCCCAGCCCAATTGTCGCTACGGCAGTGGTAAGCCGGGAAGGAGCCGGCCGCCCCGGCAGGATCAGTTCCCCGTCTGCAGCCTCGTCAATGACCGGAACTTGGCTGTTGCCCTCGGAGATTGGGGGACGGATTCCAGCCGGCGTTGCGGGCTGGCGGAGCACCTGAAAGGTTTCCGTTCCAGAGATGTCTTTCCATACGCCGTCGGAAAGGGCATAGCGGTTTCCCTGAACGGACACCTGAGTTCTATGAGCTGTCATCGCAGCCCGTTTGGCCTCGAAGTCGCCGTGTACAGTGATCAGCGCGACGTCCTGATCGAGGGGGCGTTCCGGCCGGTCGCTGATGATGGTGTAGACCGAGGGCGGCACTTCCATTCCGGCGAGCTCCACGGCCCGCACCGTCAGTTCGTGGGTGCGGATGTGGTCCGGGTGCCCGTAGCCGCCGTCGGCCGCGTAGGTAATTACTGCGTGCGGGCGGAGACTGCGGATGAGCTGCGCTGCGTGGTTCGCCACTTCATCCAGCGGGGCCCGGGACAGTGAGCCGGGAAGGACGGTGGCTGCTGGCCTGGCACGGCCATCGGGACCCCATGACATGCCCGAGTCGCGGTACACCACATCCGGACCGGATCCTGCCTTGGCAAGGCCTTGGCCCAGCCAGAAATGCTGCTGTACGCCAAGTTCTTCAAGCGCGGCCGCAAGTTCAAGTTCCCGGACGGCGGCCAGCCCGGCCCCAGTGTTGCCGCCGTCGGCCTGCCCGCTGCCAGCGGCACTCAAGCCGGCGGAGCCAAGGTTGCCCCCGCCGGTGGGCCGCTGCGCCCCATCGGTGGTGCCGCCGTCGTCGTTCCCCCGCTGGTGGACCTCCAAATGCTGCAGTTCTAACGGAATTACCTCACCAAGTTCACCGCGGGTGCAGGTCAATAGTGCAACCTCGGCGCCGGCGGCACGGTAGAGCGCCATAGTGGCGCCGGTGACCAGTGTTTCGTCATCCGGATGTGCGTGCACGAAGAGCAACCGTCGACCGGGCGCCTGCGTTAACGGCAGCAGCCCGCCCCTGGAAGGTTCGGGGACGGGCTGCTGTTGCGTCATGACTCTATTTTGCCGGACTTTCCGGCGCTGGCTGACCGACGCTCCGGCAACGGTTCGCCGTGCCTGCGCGGAAGCCGCTAGGCCTTGGCGCGGCTGCGGTACGCCTTGGCGCGTTCGCTGGCGTCCAGGATGAGCTTACGGATCCGGAT
>JBBSSN010000464.1:0-1586 GCA_038242035.1 Actinomycetales bacterium | reverse complement strand
GGACCCGATCTTCAACTCGCATATGTGGGACGGCTCCGCGGAAACGCTGGAGGAGAACCTGCGCATCGGGCGTGAGCTGCTGGCCCGCACCTCGGCCGCGCACATGATCCTCGAGGTTGAGATCGGTGCCGTGGGCGGGGAGGAAGACGGCGTGGAGAACGCCATCAATGAAAAGCTCTACTCCACTGTCTCTGATGGCCTGGCCACTGTGGAGGCCCTGGGCGCCGGGGACCATGGCCGCTACATTACCGCCCTGACCTTCGGCAACGTGCACGGCGTGTACAAGCCCGGCGGTGTTAAGCTGCGGCCGGAAATCCTCAAGGAAATCCAGGAGCAGGTCGGAGCAAAGCTGGGCAAAGACAAGCCCTTTGACCTGGTTTTCCACGGCGGGTCCGGATCCAGCCAGCAGGAGATCAAGGACGCCGTCTCCTACGGGGTTATTAAAATGAACATCGACACGGACACGCAGTATGCCTACACCCGCCCGGTTGCGGACCACATGTTCAAGAACTATGACGGCGTACTGAAGATTGACGGCGAGGTCGGCAGTAAGAAGACGTATGACCCGCGGGTCTGGGGTGCTGCGGCCGAGAAGGGTCTGGCCGCGCGTGTGGTCGTGGGCGCCCAGGAACTCGGCTCCGCCGGCAAGACCTTCTGATGTCAGACGAATTCCGCAGGAACCTGCTCGGTCCGGAGCCCACGCTGCTCCCGGGTGAGCCGGACGTCGAATCGCGTTTGGCGGCTGGCGACGAGGCCGTCGATCTGGCGGCAAGGCACCCGACGTCCTCGCTCTTGTGGGCCATTCTGGCCGACGAAGCCTTCGCGGAGGGCCGGGTCATCGAGTCCTATGCCTATGCCCGCACCGGCTACCACCGGGGACTGGATGCGCTGCGGCGCGCCGGCTGGAAAGGCACCGGGCCGGTTCCTTTCCAGCACGAGGGGAACCGGGGGTTCCTGCGTGCGTTGTATGCCCTGGGCCGGGCAGCCGGCGCCATCGGTGAGACCGAGGAAGCGGCGCGGATCTCCACCTTCCTCAACGATTCAGATCCGCTGGCTGCCGCGGCCATCGAGGCCCGCTAGCTGCACCGCAACGGGGCGGCCGACCGCACGTGTCGGCTAAGTGCCTGGACGTTGAACCGACTGTGCCGCAGGCGTCCTTTTCAGACTTGGAAAGGACACCTGCGGCACAGTCGTTTAAGCGGCGCCGGGTTCAGCCCCGGATATTGTCTCCGCGCAGCGCAGCGGCAGCGCCGCCGTCGGCTTGGATGGTCTGTCCGGTGGTGTAAGTGTTCTCCTCGCCGGAGCCGTTGAGGAGCCGATGTATTCGATTAGGATTGTAAACAGTCCAACAATTCACAGAGCGGCGGCAGATGCAGAGATTCGAACCCCTGGTGCAGGAGTCGACGCCGTCGATCATCGCCCGGAAACTGCGCCAGGCTATCGGCTCAGGCGCGATAGCGCCCGGAGCGCAACTGGCGGAGGCCGAGCTGGCCAAGGAACTTGGTGTGAGCCGCGGTCCGCTGCGCGAAGCCATGCAGCGGCTGAACCAGGAAGGCCTGCTGATCAGCATCCGGAACCGCGGGTTG
>JBBSSN010000463.1:0-1589 GCA_038242035.1 Actinomycetales bacterium | reverse complement strand
TGGCCCGCCGGAACGGTGCCGAGGTCCTGTTCGAACCCCGTCCCGGGATCGGCGTGGCCAGCGCCACCGGATACGACAGGGCACGTGGCGATATCCTGGCCCGTCTGGACGCCGATTCCGTTCCTGATCCTGACTGGATCGACACGATCGTCCGGTCCTTCCACTCCGATGGCAGCGTGGATGCGATCACCGGTCCAGCCCACTTCAATGACGGGCCTGCCGTCCTGCGCCGGCCGGCCCTGTTGGCCTACCTCCTGCCCTACTTTGTGCTCTCCGGCCTGGCTCTGGGTCACGTACCGCTCTTCGGCTCCAACATGGCCTTCAGGAGCCGGGCATGGCACGACGTCCGCGATGACCTCCACACCGATCGGTGGTTGGTCCACGACGACTTCGACCTTTCGTTCCACTTGGGCGTCGAGCATGTGCTCCGTTTCGTCCCGACCCTGCGCACGGGCATCTCGCTGCGCCCCTTCCACGATGGCGGGGCTGCCCTGCGGCTGCGGCGTGGGTTCCATACGGTGTTCCTGCATTGGCCTCACGATCTGCCGTGGCTCCGGGTCAGCCGGCGGCTTCGGAGGAGGCTTCGGCGCCCCGCCAGCATGGGGCAGCACGACGGCGGAGCTCCCGGGAACTCTGCTTCGTGGGACGCTTGAGACATGGACTTGCAGGTATCGCCGGCTCTGACGATCCCGGCCTCGGAGCTCGGCTGGCGATTCTCACGTGCCTCGGGCCCCGGCGGGCAACACGTCAATAAGACCGATAGCCGCGTGGAGCTGTTCTGGAACGTCGACGATTCCACCACGCTCTCCGAGGAACAACGTGAGTTGCTACTGGACCGTCTAGGTTCGCGTCTGATCGCTGGAGCCATCACCGTCACGGCCTCCGAGCAACGCTCCCAGCGCCGAAATCGCGAGACCGCCTTGGAGAAGCTGGCCCAACTCATCCGAGAGGGCCTGGCACCGGCAGGCCCCAAGCGGCGTCCGACGAAACCCACTAGGGGTTCAAAACGCCGACACCGGGCCGTAAAAAAGCAGCGATCGGACGTCAAACAGCAGCGCCGGCGGCCGTCCGCGGAGTAGATTCCACCCGGGGTGACGGACCGGTCCGTTCCACAGCCGGCCGGGAATCGACACGGCGTTGGGAACGGTACTCTTCGCCGTTGTCCTCCCTATTGCTATCCGCAGGAAGAACGCATCGGCTCGCCGGGTCGCGCGCTCAGGCACTGGCGTGCCAGACATCCTCCCACTTCAGCGCCAGCGATCCGGCTGATTCATGGGCATTGAGTCCGCTGGGATTGGGCAGGACCCATAGCTGCACATCCGCTGGCCAGCCTGCCGGCGGGGCGTCGGTCTGCAGCCCCAGCTTCGCTCGGGGTTGCATGAACGCTGCACGGAACGCCGTCACCCCCAGCACACCAACCGCCCGGGGACGTAGGATGCGGACGCGCTCGACGAGCCGAGGGCCGCCGGCCCGCAGTTCTTCGGTCGTGAGTTCATCGGCTCGTGCCGAAGTGCGCGAAACGATGTTGGTGATCCCGAGGCCCCGCTCCGCAAGCATCCGCTCATCGGCCGCGGCGAGTCCTCGCGAAG
>JBBSSN010000462.1:0-1600 GCA_038242035.1 Actinomycetales bacterium | reverse complement strand
TGAGGCGACAAAGCCCTGCAATAAGGCGATCTTCACGGATCCGGCAGCGCCGGCGTCGCCCTTATGCGCCCACGCCGCCAGACGACCGGCTATTCCCGCCTGCCCTCCGCCGACCGGGGAGTCCGCGGGGTCCGCTGACGGGGCCCGGCACGGTTTGTCGGTCAACATGGAAGAACTGTCCTCTTCGGTCAGGAAATGCGCTGCTTTTGAAAGGCTCTGCCTTGTCAGCGGCTCACGATAGGCAACGATCGGCTGGAAGATTGCGGTTGATCCCGCTATCCGAAGATAACGTTTGGACCACGGCGATTCTAACACCGGCGGCTGACCCGAACGCGGACGCGGCGACGTCCTGCGGTAATATCAAGGGGCAACAAACCTCTGCCGCCTCATTTGCGGACTGCATCTGCGGCATTAGCCGACACGCCGTATCTGACACGCTATCTTTCGAGAAGGACTGCTCACATTTCTACCGACTCATTTTTCGGCGTCTTGACGCGGTCCCGGCAACGGATTCTCCCCGATGCGAAGGCTGCGCGCCTGAACAGTCCCCGCGGACTGCTTTGGGGATTTATTGCCATCCACCTGTTTTTTATCGGCTTCATGATGATCTGGGTGGTGCAGGGCCAAGCCTTCAGCGACACCTTTATCTACCGCGACTGGGCCGCTGCTGGATTCCGGGACGAGAACCTCTCCGGCGGTCCCAGCCCGTGGGTTTATCCGATTCTCGCGCTGCTGCCCATTGCGATCGCCGGCATCGCGGGCAAGGGTCTGTTTCTGCTGATCTGGGTCCTGATGATCACCGTCCTCAACGGCCTGGCAGTAGGCAAGCTCACCGCTTGGGGAAAGAACCGCCCGGCGATCAAGGCTGCCTGGTGGTGGCTGGTTTTCGTTCTCCTGATGGGCTGGCTCGGTTTTGCCCGCGTCGACGGCCTGACGGCCCCGATCGTGCTCATTGCGCTCGTCTACGGCGTCGCTAATCCGTTTGTGGCGTCCGTGCTGCTCAGCATCGCGACATGGGTCAAGGTCTGGCCCGCCGCCGTCGTGCTGGCGCTCTTCACGGTCGTCAAGGAACGCCTTCGCGTACTGGCAGCCGGCGTTCTGGTCACCGCCGTGGTGGCGGTCGCGGCGCTGGCCCTGGGCGTCCTGCCCAAGCTGTTCCACTTCCTGACCGAACAAGGCGACCGCGGCATGCAGCTGGAGGCCACGTTTACCACGCCATGGCTCTGGCTGTCCGTGCTGAACGCCGGCGGCACCCACATGTACATGAATACGGACATCAACTCCATGCAGGTCGATGGCCCCGGTACGGCCTTGATGTCCTACCTGATGCAGCCGCTGCTCATTGTTGCCGCACTCCTGGTGGCCGGACTGATCTTTTGGGCGCTGCATAACGGCAATCGCCGGGGCGGACAGGACGGCGGCGTGGACCGCACCGAGCTGCTGCTGGCCGGTTCACTGACCATGGCGACGGCGTTCGTCGTCTTTAATAAGGTCGGCTCGCCTCAGTTCATGGTCTGGCTGGCCCCGGCCGTCGCCGTCGGGCTGGCGCACTGCTGGAAGGAATGGCGCGTCCCTGCCGCCATGCTGATCGGCATTGCCG
>JBBSSN010000461.1:0-1627 GCA_038242035.1 Actinomycetales bacterium | reverse complement strand
TGTGCCCGCTCCAGGGAAACCGTCAAGCGTTCGGATCTAGCCGGGTGGGCCGAGTATGGGTACTGCGTTTCGTACAGCCGGTACTTCTGGGGTTTGCGCCTGCATCGGCTCTGCACGCTGCCCGGCCTTCCGGTCGGCCAGAAGCAGACCGTCATCGCGGACAAGAACTACCTCGGCCACGACTTCGAAGCGACCCTGAAGAAGGCAGGGCTGGAACTGCTCCGCCGGGCCTGATGGACCGCTTCTCCTACGCGGCGGATCCAGCGTCCGTGGCCGTTGATTTCACCCGTGCCCGGTCTCCACTCGGACGCGGGCGGCCTCCGCCGATCACCGAATCCCGGTCCCGCTGGCCTCGTCGTCTCCTTTGCTGGAATTGCCGACGCCGTGCCCTCGTGGAGGCGGCCTCATTCGCGTAGCATGGGCGTATGTCGGATCTGACCGACGCGCAATACAACGTGCTATTAACGTTCCGCTGCGCACTGCGCGAATTTCTGGTCTGGAGCGAGCAAGAAGCCGCCAAGGCCGGCTTAACAGCGCAACAACATCAGTTGCTGCTGGTGGTCCGCGGCCATACTGGTAAGACTCCCGCAAGTGTGGGCGACGTGGCGTCGGCGCTGCAGATCAGGCATCACAGCGCCGTCGGGCTGATCCGACGTGCCGAAACCATGAAACTGCTGGAGCGCCGGCGTGACCTTCACGATCAGCGGGTGGTGCGGCTTGTCCTGACCGACAAGGCGCGCATGATCCTTGAGAATCTGAGCCGGGTCCATTTGGCCGAGCTTCAGCGGGCAGCGGAGATGCTGCACATCTCCGAGGAATTCCTCCAGCACCTCTCGGCCGATTTTCTTGGCGGAGCCCCAAAGGGCTACACATAGTCCAGCCAAGCAGGTATGCTCGTGCCACGAAGGCTCGCAACGCGATAGAAGTTATTGCCGGTTGAGCGATTCAGCAGTTAAGCAGGAGCTGCTTTTCGTGACGTGCGGAGGATCGGCATGAGTATTCTCAACGACCTGAGCGGTCCGATGGACCTGAGCTCATTTGACGATGCACAACTGTCCGAACTGGGGCAGGAAATACGCGAGTTCCTGATTGCCTCGGTTTGTTCCACGGGCGGTCATCTGGGGCCGAACCTGGGTGTTGTTGAGCTGACCATGGCCTTGCATCGGATATTCGATTCACCCCTTACTCCGATTGTCTTCGACACCGGGCATCAGGCTTATGTCCACAAGCTGCTCACCGGACGGCGCTCGGGATTCCCGTCCCTGCGCACCGCCGGCGGCCTGTCGGGGTACCCCAGCCGTGCAGAATCCGCGCACGACGTGATCGAAAATTCCCATGCTTCCACGGCGCTGTCCTATGCAGATGGGCTCAGTAAGGCGTTCGAACTCGCCGGCAGCGATCGGACGGTAGTTGCGGTTGTGGGCGACGGCGCCCTCACCGGTGGTCTGGCGTGGGAAGCGCTGAACAATCTGGGGGTCTCCAACCGCCCGGTCATTGTCGTCCTCAACGACAACGGACGGTCCTATGCGCCGACTGCCGGCGGACTGCCCCGGCACCTGAAGCGGCTGCAGGACCGCAGCGGGTATGCGGCCGTCGTTGAACGTCTCGGCGGTACGGCCGTGCCGGC
>JBBSSN010000460.1:0-1633 GCA_038242035.1 Actinomycetales bacterium | reverse complement strand
GTCGGGCTCGGCATCAAGTTCCTGCCTGAGTTTCCCGTGGATGGCATCGTAGACCGCGACGTGTTCCGCCGTCGGCACCCGGGACAGCCCGGCCAGCCGGGAAATAACCGCGTCTACAGCCGGGTCAGTTGTCCTCGTGACATTTTCCGGCCAGGACAGCTGAGCGTTGGAATCGGCATCGGTTTGCGCCACTGTCCCTAACCTTTTGATCCGCTATGCCAGCGCAGCTCCGGAGAATTGACCTCGGTGGCGTGCGGCTCGGCATTCCACCACGCTGCGCAGGCACAACGCCAGCTGTCGGTGTCCTCCTGCGCTCCCGTTATGGTCACCGTACCGTCTGCGGCCGAGGCTGACGCCTTACCGCAGCTGAAGGCTTCACCTTCGCGCCGGATTTCCGGATATGGCTCGAAAAGCTCTGCCAGGGTGGCCAGCAGAAAACGTGGACGTTCAGCCGTTCGTGCGGCCAGGATCGTCGTGAACGTATCAACGCCGGTCAAAACGACGGCGGTTGCCATGCCGGCGTTGTTGCCGCCCAGAATGTCAGTATCCAGCCGATCGCCGACCACCAACGGATGTGCGGATCCAATCCGGTCCGCAGCCGTGTGAAAGAGCACCGGCTCCGGCTTTCCCGCCACCAGCGGCTCCTTGCCCGTTGCGGCCTGGACGGCGGCCACCAGGGTGCCATTTCCGGGCGCAGTCCCGCCCGGCTGCGGGATGGTCATATCAGTATTGGTGGCCACCCAGGCAGCACCGCCGGCGATTGCGTAAGAGGCCTCCGCCAGTGCGTTCCAGCTCAGGGTGGGTTCAAAGCCCTGAATGACGACGACGGCGCCCTCCTGCGCGGAATGCACCGGCACCATGCCCACCAGCTCCACCTCCCGGGCCAACGCCTTGCTTCCGGTAACCAGCACCTTTGAGCCGGCCGGGAATTTCTCCGCCAGCAGTCCGGCGCCGGCCTGTGCGGAGCTGACGACCTGGTGATCCTCGGCTGGCGCGCCCAGGTCACGTAAGTGGGCGGCGACGGCGGCGGGCGTCCGGGACGCGTTATTCGTCACATAGGCCAACCCCACGCCGAAGTCTGCCAGCCGCTTCAGCGCATCAGTTGCTCCCGGGATTGCATGTGGCCCCAGATAGACCACACCGTCCAGGTCTGCCAGCACCGCGTCAAACTGTGCAACCAGCGCCTGTTCAGTCATGCAGCGGAGCTCCTTCGCCGGTGGCCGGGCTGCCGCCGGAGGTGATATCGCCCGCGTCCCCGGCGACATTTTCATCGCCATTTTCGCTGTCGTCGTTGTCCCCGTCGCTGGAATCAGCAACGGTAGACTCGGCGTCGTCCGACTCAGCGTCGTCGGCGCTGAACTCGTCCGACTCGGCATCGTCGGATTCGAAGTAGTCCGATTCAGCGTCGTCGATTTCGACGGGCAGTGCGGGTATGCGCTTAGCCGGCACCTTCGGCTCGGGCACAATCGCTTCGCCGTCGGCATTGAACATTGAGGTGTCCTGCTTCTTTCGCGGCTTGCGCTCGTCCTCTTCGTCCTCCTCGGCGAGGTCGACAATGAACGGATCAGCGTCGTCGTCTATCCCCAGCGCAGATTCTGCCTTAACCGCCTGGCCCAGCCAGGTAGCCGCCTCG
>JBBSSN010000459.1:0-1649 GCA_038242035.1 Actinomycetales bacterium | reverse complement strand
GTTCGTGGACGGAATTATCGTCGCCGTGGAGCGCGGCACGCCATTGGCGGACGTTCTTCGCGCGCAGGCCCAGGACGTCCGGGATACGGCCAAGCGGGAGCTGATGGAGTCAGCCGGACGGAAGGAAATCGGCATGATGGTTCCACTGGTTTTCGGCGTATTACCACTGACCATTATTTTTGCAGTGTTCCCCGGGTTGGCGCTGCTCCAACTCGGATTCTAGGACCTTTATTTGGGATGAAATGACAATTGGCAAGGGGTAGACCGATGAAACAACTAAAACTGGCACCAATGGCACTGCTGATCGCGCTTTGGACCCTCGGGACGGCGTTGATCCGGCAGGGTTCGGCGCACTTCACCGGCGGATTCGCCCTATCAGCCGCCGTGGACGACGGCGGCAGAAGGGACCCGGGCGACCGAGGCGATGTTCCGGGCTGGGTAATGATCACGCTCATGTCCGCGGTGCTGGTGGCAGGTCTGCTCGCTATTGCCGGTCCCGCGCTGGAGGGGCTCTTCAATCAGGCGATCAGCCAGGTCAACAAGGGCGGATGAACCTCAATGAACCGGGGCGGCGATGACGAAGTCCCATCGGGGGCAGAGTCCGAGGCGCAGACGGGGTCTGCCGTCGTGGATTTCGTGCTGGTTGGGGCTCTGCTGACGGTTCTGTTTCTGGCCATTATTCAATTGACGTTGGTGCTCCATGTGCGCAATACGGTGGTCGATGCGGCAGCGTCCGGAGCTCGCTACGGAACACTGGGGGACAGGAACGCCGCCGACGCGAAGGACCGGACGGAGCAGCTGATTACCGGTGCGCTGAACGCCGACTACGCCCGCTCTGTCACTGTTACCGAAGAAGTCTATTTGGGTGTGCGGACACTCAAGGTGACCGTCAGGAGTCCGCTGCCCGTGCTGGGACTGATCGGTCCCGGCTCCACACTGGAGGTCTCCGGGCATGCTGCACTTCAGCCATAAGGACCTCCGGAGGGTCGAGCTCCGGCACCTGCTGCAGGAAGGAGGGCCAATTGGTGACTGCCGAACTGAGGTAGGAGAGACCGGTTCGGCGCCGGTGGAGTCCGAGAATGGAGAAGCCGGCTCCGCGCTGGTGGAGTTCGTGTTCCTGGCCGTGCTGCTGATGATTCCGGTGGTGTATCTGGTGATTACCGTGGGGCAGCTGCAGGCCGGAGCCTATGCGGTTGCTGGAGCTGCTGATCAGGCTGCCAAGGTCTATGTTGCCGCGCCGGATCCCGCTACGGCGCAGGCGGCAGCGGAGGAGGCCGTCGTGCTGGCCATGGCGGATTATGGCTTCCGCAAAGGCGACGCCCGGCTGGACCTGCGCTGTATTCCGGCCGAATGTGCGAGCCCAGGCTCGCTCATAACAGCCTCGGTGAGTTTGGCGGTGCCGTTGCCGCTGGTTTCGTCGCTGCCGGGCGTTAACCTGACGGCGGCCACCGTGGATGCCTCGGCAAGCCAACTCGTGGGCCGGTTCCGATGAGGGGTGAAAGGCAGCGAAGGTGCCCGGGAGGTGTCCGTGAGGCAAGCGACGGGCCTGCGAAGGAAGGTGCCGCGAAAAGCAGTGCCGCAAAGGAAGGTGCCGCGAAGGGCGGTGCGGAAAATGACCCGGAGAGCGGCGAGCTGATGGTGATGATTAT
>JBBSSN010000458.1:0-1665 GCA_038242035.1 Actinomycetales bacterium | reverse complement strand
TTGGGGACAGATGAATCCCGCGGCCGTCTGCTGGCCGGAATGAGACTGCTCTGGCCCTACGTCGGCGAACTTTTCGAGGACGATGCGCTGACCGCACGACTCGGGGACGCCGCCGTCGCGCCGTCTTCGCTTCGCGCCGATTTTGATCGGCTTACCAATGAGGTGTTGGCGGAGGCCGAAATTGACGTACCCCAGGTGCCGTCGGCGCTCGGCGGGGGCCGGCGCGGACAGCATTCCGAGCATCTGGGCTATATTTTGGCCGAGATGCAGGTGCTGGCACGCGAATATCCGGGAGCAAGCTGGTGAAGATCGTGGACCCGTATGCGGATCGTGCGGAACAGGGAACGGTGCGGACCGCGGACCAGAAGGCCTGGGACATCGCCGCGGCCATCTGTGATCCGGAAATTCCCGTGCTCAGCATCGCGGATCTGGGCATTCTGCGCGAGGTACGCCTGGTCGACGACGGCGGGTTCGTTCCCGGCGTCGAGGTCACCATCACGCCGACCTACTCGGGTTGCCCTGCGATGGACGCGATCCGGGACGATCTGTCCCGCGCATTTGAGCAGGCGGGATACCCCTCGGTTCATGTGAACCTTGTGCTCTCCCCGGCTTGGACCACGGACTGGATGAGCGAGGAGGGCAAGGCAAAGCTGCGCGAATACGGCATCGCTGCCCCTTCCGGGACGTCGGCCGCGGGCGGCATTGGGCATACTGCGCGCGGACCGGTACGGCTGTCATTGCAGGTCAAATGTCCGCAGTGTTCTTCGTTAAACACCAAAGAACTCACTCGTTTCGGATCCACCGCCTGCAAGGCACTCTATGTCTGCCAGGACTGCAGGGAACCCTTCGACTACTTCAAGGTGCACTAATGACCGTTTCACCGACCGCCCCGGCCAGCGACCTTGACGAGACGATAGACGACACTCCTGCCAAGCGCCGCGCCTCCTTCCACACACTCCTGGTGTCCGGCGTGCGCCGGCTGACCGAGGACGCCATTGAGGTGACGTTCGCCGTTCCGCCGGAGTTGGCAGGGGCCTTTGACTACCTCCCCGGGCAGTATGTGGCACTGCGGACAACGTTGCCCGATGAAGCGGGGGAGCCGCAGGAACTGCGCCGCAGCTACTCCATCTGCGCTGTGCCGATGCATTTTGCGGACGGCAGTTCCGAAATCAGAGTGGCGATCAAGCGGGATCTGGGTGGGTTGTTTTCCACCTGGGCCAATGCCGAACTGAAGACCGGAGACGCCCTCGACGTGATGAGCCCGGCGGGGGCCTTCATCTCCAAGCACGGTGCAAAGCACAATGTCATGAACAGCATGAACCACCCCGAACAGCTGGCTGGGACCGCGGGCAGTTACGTGGCGATTGCGGCGGGGTCCGGAATTACTCCGGTGATTTCCATTGCCCGCACCCTGCTGGCCGCGGATCCGCAGACCCGCTTTGACCTGGTGTATGCCAACAAAGCTGCTATGGACGTGATGTTCCTGGAGGAACTGGCGGACCTCAAAGACAGATATCCGGCGCGGCTGGCCCTGCACCATGTTCTGTCCCGCGAACAGCGCATAGCGCCGCTGATGACGGGCCGGATCGACGCCGAAAAGCTGGATTCGCTCCTGCGCGCCGCTATCCATGCAGATGACATCGATGAGTGGTTTCTCTGTGGGCC
>JBBSSN010000457.1:0-1666 GCA_038242035.1 Actinomycetales bacterium | reverse complement strand
CCGGCCCGCGCGGAACCGGCGTGCGCTGACCCACCCTTTACGGCAGCAACAGCTTCGGACTCGTCCCGGTCCCGGTTGCGGTGCCATGACGTCACGGCAATCTCGTCCAGCACGGTCTGCTCGGCGTGCAGCAGTTCAGCAGCCATGCGCTCGTCGTGCTTGGCAGCCAGTTTTTCCAGCCGGACTGACGCCGCCCGTGCCTCGTTGAACACCGCCTGGGCCTGGTCCTTCTCTGCCTGCGTTTCCACGGACGCCGCTTCCAGGTCTGCGAGCATGCTGCGGGAGGAGGAGCGGGCCGCGGCTACGGCACTGAGCGCGGCGGCAGTGGCCACCTCACTTGACGTTTCCTGCAGGTCCCGGCGGGCGGCACTCTGCCGTGCTCCATTGGCCGAGACACGGGCGTTCGCACCGGCCAGATCGGCCGCGGCTTTGTCCTGGCGCAGATGCTGCAGCCGCAGCAGACCGGCCAGCGGAAAAATGCGGGACATCATTGGCCTCCGAGGGTCTGAACAAGCCGGTTCAGCTGATTCCAGGCATCGGCGCCGGACATCTGGTCGTCCATCCGCTGTTGCAGGAACGCATTGATCGCCGCTTCGTTATCCACCGCGGAGTCGACCAACGGGTTGGTCCCGCGTTGGTAAGCGCCGACGTCGAGCAGATCCTGTACGCCCTTACGCGCGGCCAGCACCCGCCGCAGGTAAGTGGCCGTCCGGCCCTCCTCGGCGGAGATCACCTTGGAGGCGACCCGCGAAATGGAGCCGAGCACATCGACGGAAGGAAAGTGCCCGGCAACGGCAAGTTTGCGGTCCAGGACCACGTGGCCGTCCAGGATGGAACGCGCGGCGTCCGCGATGGGCTCGTTGTGGTCGTCGCCGTCCACGAGCACGGTGTACACGCCTGTCACCGAGCCGCGCTCAGCGGTCCCGGCGCGTTCCAGCAGCTGCGCCAGGACGGAGAAGGTCGACGGCGGGTAGCCCCGGGTGGCGGGCGGCTCACCCACGGACAAGCCGATTTCACGCTGCGCCATGGCGACCCGGGTCAGTGAATCCATCATCAGGACCACATCGGCCCCGCGGTCCCGGAACGATTCCGCGATCCGCGTTGCGGTGAAGGCGGCACGCATCCGCATCAGTGCCGGTTCATCCGAGGTGGAAACCACCACAATGGAACGCGCCAGTCCTTCGGCGCCCAGATCATCCTCAAGGAACTCCCGCACCTCACGCCCGCGCTCCCCCACCAACGCAATCACGGACACTTCCGCGTCCGTCCCCCGGGCAATCATGGACAGCAGCGAGGACTTCCCCACGCCCGAGCCGGCGAACAAGCCCATCCGCTGGCCCTTGCCAACGGTCAGGAGGGTGTCCATGACCCGCACCCCCAGCTGCAGGCGCGCGGAAATCCGGCTGCGGTGCATTGCGGAGGGAGTGTCATGATCCACCGGCACCCGTCCGTCTACCAGCAGCGGGCCCTTGCCGTCGATCGGGCGGCCGAGGCCATCCAGCACACGGCCAAACAGGCCTGCTCCGGTAGGCACCAGCAGCGGTGTTCCCTTGCTGCGGGCCGGCGAGCCCGCCCCGATGCCGGTCATCCGGCCCAGCGGCATGCACCGGATGCCGGTCCGCGTGGTCGCCACCACTTCGGCATCCACCCGCGGGTTCTCCCCGAT
>JBBSSN010000456.1:0-1668 GCA_038242035.1 Actinomycetales bacterium | reverse complement strand
GTCAGTACCGCGGCCCGGGCTATCCGCAGCCCCGAGGCGGTGGAGCCGACATGGGCCAAAACATCGGCGTCGGCGCTGGTCAGCATTGCCCCCACCTCGGGCCCCCCTGTCACAGTCAGTAATACGCCGGGCTCAAACACATCGCTGAGCAGCTCTCCGAGCAGCAGACCCAAATGCGGGCAGCGTTCGCTCGGTTTATGGATCACCGTGTTGCCCGTTACCAGGGCTGCGCCAATCAACCCCGCAGCGACGGCCACCGGATCATTCCAGGGAGTCAGCAGCACGGCGACTCCCCGCGGCTCGGCGACGGTGTAGTCGGCCGCCAGGGCGCTGCCGCGCAGGCTGTGTCCGCGGTGTACCGGGCCCAATTGGGCGTATTGCTCAAGTGTTGACACGGCGGCCTGAATGCCGGCGAGCGCTTCGTCAAGGGGGCGGCCAGTTTCCCGGCTGTTCATTTCCGCCAATGCCGCTGCGCCATCTGCCAAGGCCCTGGCCGCTGCCCCCAACAACACGCCGCGCTGCTGGGGGTCAGTGCCGGCCCAGTCGGGGAGGGCCGTCCTTGCGGTGGAGAACGCTACCGCGACCTCCTCGCGGGAGGCCGCGGCGAGTGTTCCGACAAGGGCGCCGGACCGCGGATCGTGAACAGTCAGAGCAGAGGCTTCGGCGGAAATGGCGGGTTCGATCAACGATGTCATGGCATCCTCACGATTCGCTCGGGTCAACACGGTGTTTTGCCGGCAAGGGGTTCTTTGGACTCCGTACCCGCTCCGACACCAATTTAGACACGTGCTGCCGAAGTGATTTCCGGTGGCGGGAGGTCCGGGCTTCGGCCTAAGGTAAGCGGAAGAATCGATGGAGGGAGAGTGGATGAGTCACGAACCGATTGCCGACGTTGAGACCGGAACACTGCGAGGCACCGGCGTCGGTCCACTGCTGGAGCGGTTTCCGGACGTCCGCCGAATCGCTGTCCTCCGGGGAGGCGGGCTGGGGGATCTGATGTTTGCGCTCCCGGCTATGCAGGCCCTCGCTGCCTGCTATCCGAAGGCGGAGGTGGTGCTGCTGGGTACTCCGGTGCACGCGGCGCTGCTGGCCCAGACACACAGCCCGGTTCATCGGGTTCAAGTGCTGCCCTACGCCCGGGGAGTGCGACCGGGACCGGAGGATCCGGCGGCACAGACGGAATTCTTCGCTGGAATGCGGGCCGAAAACTTTGACCTTGCCGTCCAGCTGCACGGGGGCGGGCGCTATTCCAACCCCTTCCTCCTGCGCCTCGGGGCCCGGTACACCGTTGGGCTGCGGACGCCGGACGCAGCCCGGCTGGACCGGTCAATCCCTTATGTTTATTATCAACACGAGCCGCTGCGGGCCTTGGAAGTCGCCGGGCTGGCCGGTGCCGTGCCAGTGGATCTGGAGGCCCGGCTGCGCCCCAGCGAGGAGGCCCGGCACGCCGTCCGGGAGCTGCTGGACCTAGGTGGAACGAGCCCGGGCGCACTGGTGACTATTCATCCGGGCGCGACGGATCCGCGCCGGCGCTGGCCGGCGGATTCCTTCGCCCAGGTGGCTGCCGCCGCAGCAGCGGATGGCAGCCGGGTACTGATCGTTGGCGATGAGGCCGATAAAGCACTGGCGGAAGAGATCGTCCGCTTGGCGGACTCCGTCGACGGTGCG
>JBBSSN010000455.1:0-1678 GCA_038242035.1 Actinomycetales bacterium | reverse complement strand
TGCACAAACCCAGACCGAACCTGTCGACACCTCCAGCCCCGAAACCGGTGCCGGCAACGAGGCTCCCGCACCGGAAGCTGAGGTTCCCTCCGCTGCACCGTCCGCACCTCCGGCCTCGGCCCCGACGGTTTCCACTGCCAAGGATTCGGCAGCTAAGGCTACGGCTGCTTCGGCACCCTCCGACGGCGGCGAAGCCGGGTACGTCACTCCGCTGGTCCGCAAACTGGCCAACCAGCAGGGCGTCGATCTCGCATCTGTCACCGGTACCGGCGTCGGCGGTCGCATCCGCAAGCAGGACGTCGTCGCCGCTGCCGAAGCGAAGGCCGCACCGGCACCCAGCGCTGCCCCTGCAGCCGCGCCGGCTGCTCCGGCCGCAGCTTCGTCTGCTGCCCCAGCCGCTGCAGGTGCTGCGGCTTCCTCGCTGCGCGGCACGGTCCAGAAGGCCCCTCGGATCCGCCAGGTCATCGCCCGGCGGATGCGCGAATCGTTGGACGTTTCCACTCAGCTGACGCAGGTGCACGAGGTCGACATGACCAAGATCGCCAAACTGCGCACGGCGGCGAAGGGTACCTTCCAGGCTCAGAACGGCGTCAAGCTCACGTTCCTGCCGTTTATCGCCAAGGCTGTCGCCGAGGCGCTGAAGCAGCATCCTAAGCTCAACGCTGCGTACGACGAGGACAAGCAGGAGATCACGTACCACAACGCGGAGCACTTGGCGATCGCTGTGGATACGGACAAGGGTCTCTTGGTTCCCGTCATCGCCGATGCCGGCAACCTCAATCTGGCGGGTTTGGCGGGCAAGATTGCCGACGTTGCGTCCCGGACCCGTAATAACAAGATTGGCCCGGACGAGCTCTCCGGCGGAACGTTCAGCATCACCAACATCGGTTCCGTGGGCGCGCTGTTCGACACGCCCATCATCAACCAGCCGCAGGTCGGGATTCTCGGGACCGGTGCCATCGTCAAGCGGCCAGTCGTCGTGACCGGTCCTGACGGTGACGACACCATCGCGATTCGTTCCATGATGTACCTGTCATTGACGTACGACCACCGCTTGGTCGACGGCGCCGACGCCGGACGTTTCCTGCAGACGCTGCGGGCGCGCCTGGAAGAAGGAAACTTCGCGTCGGAACTGGGCCTCTAACTCCCAAGTCAGCTACTGCCGATGGGCGCTCTTCCATTCCGGAAGGGCGCCCATCGGTGTTTGACGTTGGTCGAACCTTTGTTCGGGTTAAGTCTACCTAAGATGGATTCATTAGGATACACTTAGGGTATGGGAACCGGTCGGGGTTTTGAGGCGCTTCTTGAGTAATTCCTCAAGGCGACCGGGCATGCCCGGGAGGCAGGATGTGCCCGGAAGGTCGAACGTGCCCGGAGGGCGGGGTGTGGGTTGCCTACCGGACACGCAGGGGATCCCGGTCACGGGCTGGCTCCCGCACACGTTCGGGATCCCGGTCACGGGCTGGCTCGCGCATGTCCGGCGGCGCGGGCAGCTGCGAAAGCGCAGGTCCGTCGCCAAGCCCGTACCCACGCCCCGTCAGGGGCGCGGTTGTGCCGGGTTGCCGGAGCTGGTGTGGGGTCCGGGCCGGGACGTTACCGAGAAGGACCTGATGCATGGTGTGGCCGGCTCCCGGGCGTTGCTGGCCGCACTGACGCGTGAGGAGGACCCGCCGGCCCT
>JBBSSN010000454.1:0-1693 GCA_038242035.1 Actinomycetales bacterium | reverse complement strand
GCTCTTTGCGCCCGGGAATTCCGCCATGCCGCGCCGCCGACGCGGCCAGCCTTTTCGCGAGCCTGTTCCGTCCGTCGTCGCGGTCCATGAGCAGTGCGCCGAACGCCACCAAGGCCCAGAACATCACAAAGATGTCCAGCAGGGACGTCCGCGACTGGACTATGGCGTGTCCGTCAACGGCGAAGAGGAGTCCCGCCATCGCGCCCATGATGGTGGAGCGGAACATCTTTTGCGCGATCAGCGCCAGCACAAAGATGGACAGCGTTCCCACGAGGGCTGCCGAAAAGCGCCAGCCAAAACTGCTGGACGGCCCGAAAAGCCACATACCGAAGGCGATCATCCATTTTCCGACGGGTGGATGGACCACATATTCCGGCGTATTGAGCAGTGAGCTGAAATCGCCTGCGATGAAGTGCTCGTTCGCCTTATCTGCCCAGTTGCGTTCGTAGCCGCTCTGCAGTAGGGAGTATGCGTCTTTGATGTAATACGTCTCGTCGAAAACAAGAGCGTGTGGTTCGCCCAGCCGGACAAACCGCAGAATTCCGCCGATTACCGCCATCAGGGCCGGCGCAAGCCAAAACCACAGCCGCAGGGACAGCGGTGTATCGAGCCAGCGCCAGCGTGTCCCCAGCAGCCGGGCCCGCAAGGCCTCGAGGGTAAAAGCCTTCTTCGGATCGATCAGCCAGCTCCCGCGTGCACCGGATACCGGCGGCAGGGGCGGCAACGGGCGCGCCTTCGGGTCCGTCACATTCAAGCTCACCATGCCAATGTTACCTTCGGCGAACGGTCCTCCCCGGCCGGGAACAGCAGAGGGGGACACTAGGCTGGAACCATGGATATCGATCGCCCGGCCACATCGCCCTCCGGAGCTGCAGCGGCCGCAGGAGGCGGCTACATCGTCCTGGCGGCAACGCCGATCGGCAATTTCGGTGACGCCTCCTCGCGCCTGATCGAGTGGCTCGGTTCCGCTGATCTGATCGCGGCCGAGGACACCCGCAGACTGCATCGCCTCGTCCAGGGACTGGGTGTCACCGTTACCGGCCGCATCATCAGTTATCACGAACACAACGAGCTCGCCAAGACGCCGGATCTGCTGGCCCAGGTCCGGGACGGCAAGACGCTGCTGATGGTGACGGATGCGGGAATGCCCGCCGTCTCCGATCCGGGGTTCCGGCTGGTGGAGGCGGCCGTTGCGGCGGGGATACGGGTGACGGCGGCACCGGGACCGTCCGCGGTGCTGACGGCGCTGGCACTGTCCGGTCTGCCGACGGACAGGTTTTGTTTCGAGGGCTTCCTGCCGCGCAAGAGCGGTGAACGGGCCACCCGTCTGAGCGCGCTGAAGGGGGAGCAGCGGACCATGGTGTTCTTCGAAGCACCGCACCGGCTGGAGCCCATGCTCCGGGCACTGCAGGAAGCTTTCGGGGCGGACCGCCGGGCAGCGGTCGCCCGCGAGCTGACGAAAACGTACGAGGAGGTGCTTCGTGGACCCATGCGCGAATTGCTGCAGTGGGCCGAAACGACCGAAGTGCGGGGTGAGATCGCGGTAGTGGTGGGTGGCGCCCCGGACTCCGCTCCCGCCACGGTGGAGGACCAGGTTGCGGCCGTGAACGGGTTAATTGCGCAGGGGATCCGCCTGAAGGAAGCTGTTGCTGCTGTCGCGGAAGAAGAACACGTGAGCAAACGCGAGCTCTAT
>JBBSSN010000453.1:0-1694 GCA_038242035.1 Actinomycetales bacterium | reverse complement strand
GTTACCCGGCAGACCCGCGACACGACCCAGTCTGGTATCGACGTTGCCGCGGATATCGACGATCTGAAGATCCGGCCGCGCGGCGCGCAGCTGAGCCGCACGGCGCGGCGAGCCCGTCCCCACCTTCGCCCCTGCGGGAAGGTCCGCGAAGGTCAACCCGGCGCGCGCACACAGTGCATCCCGGACATCCTCACGCACTGGTATTGCCGCCATTTTGATTCCCTCTGCGGGCCCTGTTGGCAGGTCCTTGAGCGAATGCACCGCAACATCGCAGCGTCCGGTCAGCAGCGCGTCCCGGAGCGCGGTCACAAAAACTCCGGTGCCACCCATCTGCGACAGCGGTCCGGTCAGGACGTCGCCGTCGGTCTTTACATGCACCAGCTCGACGTCGAAACCTCCGACGGCGGCGAGCCTGTCCGCGGTCTGCTGCGTCTGCGTCAGCGCCAGCCTACTGGCCCGGGTGCCTACTCTTACCGTTTCCACCCGGCTACCGTCCAACAGTGCTGTCCGCTCCCGCGATGGCAGGCTTAGCACCGCGGAAGTTGGCGCAACAGCCGGGGCGGCAGACGTCGTACCAGGGGCCGAGGTCCGTCATGGCGGGGCGGTCCGCAATGTTGTTCTCTGCCGTCCGTTCACAGATCAGGTCCGCCAGCCCGGTGATGAACTTTCGGTGCGTTCCCGGTGTCGGTACCCGGTCAAAGGACAGGCCGAGTCTTTCGCAGGTTTCCCGCGCTTCGGTGTCCAGGTCCCAGAGGACCTCCATGTGGTCCGTCACGAAGCCCAGCGGGACAATCACGACGCCCTTGACGCCTTGGCCGGCCAGTTCCTCCAGCGCATCATTGATGTCCGGTTCCAGCCACGGAACGTGCGGCGCGCCGGAGCGCGACTGGTACACAAGGGACCATGGCGTCGCGACGGCCGCCCGGCCAGCGTCCGCACTGAGCGCATCAACCTGCGCCATCACCGCAGCGCCATTGGCCAGGTGCTGGGCCACGTAGGCCGAGCCTTCGGCAAAGTGACGCGGCTCGTCGTCGGACCTTCCGGCAGCTTCCGCGTCCCGCATCGGAATCGAGTGCGTCGCAAACAGGACGTGCACGGGTGCCTCGGAGGTCCCGGCGGCGGCAAGTTCGGCGCGGACCTTGGCCAGTCCGTCCGCGGTACCTTCGATGAACGGTTCCACGAAACCGGGATGGTCAAAATACTGCCGGACCTTGTCGACGGCCAGCTTGCCGTCCAGTCCGGTGTCGGTCAGCGCCATGCCGATATCTTCACGGTACTGGCGGCAGCTGGAGTAACACGAATACGCGCTGGTGGTGATCATCAGCAGCCGCCGATGCCCGTCGTCGTAGGCGCTCTGCAGGGTCTGCGGGATGTAGGGCGCCCAATTCCGATTGCCCCACAGCACCGGCAGCGAAATTCCGCGGGCGCTCAGTTCTGCTTCCAGTCCGGCCTTCAACGCACGGTTCTGTCCGTTAATCGGGCTGATACCGCCATTGGCGCGGTAATGGTGGCTGACCTCTTCCAGACGCTCATCCGGGATGCCGCGTCCGCGGGTGACATTGCGCAGGAATGGAATGACGTCTTCCTGGCCCTCGGGTCCGCCGAAGGACGCGAGCAGGATGCCGTCATAAGGGCGCGGTTCCATCCGGCCGGCCTCGGTGACGGGATTCAAAACCGCCGCTGCAGAATCCGTC
>JBBSSN010000452.1:0-1694 GCA_038242035.1 Actinomycetales bacterium | reverse complement strand
CCACCCGGACTTCCATGCCACGCTGCCGCGTTTGGCGACGGAGGCACGACGGCGGAACCTCGGTTTGCGTTTACCAGCCACCGGCCGGATCGTGGACGCCATCATCCCCGCGGTATTGGAGCAAAAGGTAACGATGAAGGAGGCGCGTCGCAGCTTCCGGTTCCTGGTGCACAAATTCGGCTCGCCGGCCCCGGGCGCGGCTAACGAGGGACCCGTTCCCGCTGCGCTGATGGTTGCGCCCAGCCCGGAACAGTGGGCGCGGATTCCGTCCTGGGAATGGCACAAGGCCGGGGTAGGGCCGCAGCGCTCGGCGACGGTGATGCGCCTGACCAAGGTGGCGTCGTCGTTGGAGCGCCTGGCAGCGCTGCCGGCCGAGGAGGCAGCAGCGAAACTGCAGACCATCCCGGGCATAGGAATGTGGACGGCTGCCGAGGTTACCCAGCGTACCCACGGCGACGCGGATGGCGTTTCGGTGGGTGATTACCATCTGGCGGCGTTCATTGGCCGCGCCCTTACCGGACGCCCCGTGGATGATGCGGCCATGTGTGCGCTGCTGGAGCCCTGGCGCGGCCACCGCCAGCGCGTGGTGCGGATGCTGGGCCTGAGCGGATTCCGCAAACCCGCCTTTGGCCCCCGGATGACTATCCAAGACCATCGTTGGCACTGACTCCACCCGATATCCGCCCGTTGCTTCCGCACGTCGTGGACATGGACCGACGCCGTGGGAATGGACGGCTGCCGTGGAAATGGATCGATGCCGTGGGAATTCCCGCGGCATCCGTCCGGATGACCGACGCAATGCAATCGGCAACCCCGGCTAGGCTGGTTCCATGAGTGAAATCATCAATCTGACCGCAACATTCATCCCCAACCCCGGCGAATACTTCCGCGTGAAACTTGCGTTGGAGATTGCAATTGAGCAGGTCGTCACGGAGCCCGGCTGCCAGCGCTATGAGATCACTGAGGACAGCGAGGAGCGCATCGTCCTCACGGAACAGTGGGCGTCGGCCGTGGAATTGGATCGGCACAGCAAGGGCACGGCCGTCCAGGACCTCAATGAATCGCTGAGCGCCCTGCTGGCGGAACCCGTCAAACTAGACCGCGGCTAGCTCCTCCTGGGCCTAACTCATCCGGAGCTGGTCCTGGCAGGATAATTTCTCTCCAGACCACGTCCGCTTGGGCACGATAATTGCTAGATAATTTCGCCGCCGGCAGGAGCATCGCCGTCGGCTGCGGGAGCCTGCGCCTCGGCCTGCTGCCGCGCCACGTGCTCGTGGACTTCCTTCATATCCAGGGCCTTCACCGCGGTAATGACCTCGTCGAGCTGCGAGCCGTTGAGTGCACCGGGCTGGGAGAAAACCAGTACTTTTTCACGGAAGGCCATCAGGGTCGGGATCGAGGTGATGTTGGCTTCGGCGGCCAGTTGCTGCTCGGCTTCCGTATCCACCTTGCCGAAGACGACGTCATCATGCTTCTGCGATGCGGCGTCATAAGTTGGCGCAAAACGCACACACGGCTGGCACCAGGATGCCCAGAAATCGACGAGGACAATGTCATTGCCCTCGATGGTGGTTCCGAATGAATCTGTGGTGATATCGAGTGTAGCCATGCCTTAACGCTACGGCAGGCCGTTCGCCAGCACCAGTGACAGGATTGGATTTCGCTGACCGCGTGAGCGGGAATAGCGCCGCATG
>JBBSSN010000451.1:0-1700 GCA_038242035.1 Actinomycetales bacterium | reverse complement strand
GCGGAAATGGAACGCGGCAGAGAGCTCCAAGCCGGAATTGCCGCCGAAGAAACCATCCAGCTCCCGCCGCGGGACACCGAAGCGAGCGATAAGCGGCAGACACAGGCGGACAAAGACGCTGCCAAGGGCCGCCAATTGCGCCAATCCACGGCGGCGGAAGACGAAGAAAAGAGCGCGTCTAAGGGAAAGCCCGCGGACTCGGATTCCGGGTCTCACAGGAAATAATTCATTTTCCCGTTCAACCCCTTGATTTCATAAGTACCCTTAGGGTTAACATTTGAGGGTAGGTCTGAACGGTATCGACAGCCGAACGTTTTCCTGCCTCAGCAAGTCACCCGTCGATCCGCCCGGGCCACCGCACGGTAGCCAACCGGGCACCGGCGTCGGCTCACTGACGATGGAGCTAACACGATGAACAGCAATAATTGGCCGGATGATTCAACCACAACTACTCCCAGCGCGAAGGACGAAGCCAAGGAGGTCGGCCATGAAGGCGCCGAGGCGGGCGCGCACGTGGCCCAGACTGCCGGCGCAGAGGCCAAAAATGTTGCGCACACCGCGGGACGCGAGGCCAAGAACCTGGTTGGAGAGCTTGGCGATGACCTCAAGTCCCAGGCTGGGGCGCAACAGCAGAAGGTTGCAGAGGGGCTTCGGTCCATCAGCCAGGAACTCAAGGGCATGGCGGAGAACAATCAGCAGGACACGGGCACAGCCACCCACTGGGTCCACGAGGCCGCCCGTCGGACGGGAGACGCAGCGGGATGGCTGGACGAACGTGATCCCGGGTCCTTGGTTGACGAGGTCAAACGCTTTGCCCGTCGCAGGCCAGGCGCCTTTCTGGCCATGGCCGCCGGCGCAGGGCTACTCGTCGGCCGTCTGACGCGCGGACTCACCAAAGATTCCAGCGGGCAGGTAAAGGAAGGTGCGCACCACGGAGGGACCGGCGGCTCCCGGCGCACAACGGTTCCGCCCGCGCCGAACGCCGCCCCCTCGGAGCCAGCCAAGGTACCGCCGACACCCGAATACCACCTGGCGTCAGGCACCGTGGCGGAGGCAGGTGTGGCCGGCGGCCGGGCCGGAACAGCCGATGCCGGGCTATACGAGTCAGAGGCGTCACTGGACACCTACACAGGCGATGACGCAACAATCGGCTATGACGCAACGGCCGGAGGCGTTCCGCCGACCGTGTATCCGCCGGTCCCCGAGCGCGTCGAGAATGCTGACGACATTGCTGGCGACGATGAGCGGCGGCTGCCATGACCGATCCGGTGAACTCCTATTCGGGAACCGCGCCCTCAGCTGCCATTCCCCAAGCCGTGCCGCGTGAATCCGACCCGCCGGGGAACACCGCCGAAGATCGGGCCGCATCGACGTCCCTCGGGGATCTGCTCGGTGAGGTCGGCTCGGATATCTCCACATTAATGAGGCAGGAAGTGGAACTCGCCAAGGCGGAGTTACGCGAGTCGGCCGGACGAGCGGGCAAGGGTGCCGGGATGCTTGCGGGTGCCTCCGAGGCGGCCCGTTTCTGCCTGCTCTTCCTCTCCGTGGCGTTGTGGGCCGCCTTGGCCATTCCGCTCGGCGCAGGATGGTCCGCCGTCATAGTTGCCGTCATCTGGGCCATCATTGCCGCGATTCTGGCCCTCGTGGGCAAACGCGAACTTTCAGCGATTCGCGGGCTCCCCCGCACCACCGAAACCATG
>JBBSSN010000450.1:0-1708 GCA_038242035.1 Actinomycetales bacterium | reverse complement strand
TCAGCGACGGAGCGGAGCGTTTCAAACGTGCCCTGGATGACTCCCTGCGTGCCGATGTACTCCCATGGCGACGCGGTGTACTGGGCAAAAATTGTCAGGTTCTTGTCCTGCAGGTCGTAGAACGTCTTCCAGTCCGGCCGGACGAAGTTCGTGGTCGCCATGACCACTCGGGGCGCAAGCTCATGGGTGTCGAAGACGGCCACCGGCATGCCCGACTGGACCACCAGGGTCTGGTCATCCGCCAGGTTCTTCAGCGAGTCGACGATCGCGTAATACGACTCCCAGTTCCGCGCCGCCTTGCCGATGCCGCCGTAAACCACCAGGTTTTCGACATGCTCGGAGAGTTCCATATTATTCTCCAGCATCCGCAGGATGGTTTCCTGCTTCCAGCCCTTGCAGCGCAATTCGTCACCGCGCTGTGCCTTGACCTCATAAAGGATCTCCGGCTTTTGTGCGGGAAGTTCACCGAACGCGATTCCGGTAGCGTTGCCGCCCGGATGCTTGGTGGTGATCGAGACTGTTTGGTCGGTGGTCAGTGACATGGTGGGGTGCTCCTTAGTTGAGGGTGGAACGGACGACGTCGGCCACTGCACCACTGTGCACCAGCTCAACTGCCGAACGGACCCGTGGATAGAGAACGGTGTCTTGGGTTATGTGGTCAATCAGCCGGCCGTCGGCCGAACGGTGGGACCGGAGAAGTTCCAGGACCGCCCGACTGCTTGGCGAGAGCGCGGAGACGTCCTTGCCGGCCGCCGTGAGCCTCAGCTCCAGCGCCTGGGCCGACATCAGGAGCTCGATGCCGATGACGTTTTCGATGTTCGAGACAATTTGCCGGGCGTGGCGTCCGGCGTTGTTGGCCATCGAGACGTGGTCCTCCTGATTCGCGCACGTCGGGATGGAATCCACGCTGTCCGGATGCGCCAGGGTTTTGCAGTCCGAGACCAAAGCGGCGGCCAGATACTGCGGGAGCATGTAGCCGCAGTCCAGTCCGACCTTTTCGCTGGCTATCAGCATGTCCGGCAACCCGCGGTTCAGCGTGCCGTCGTCGAGCCTGAACAGCCGCCGTTCTGCGATGCTGCCGATTTCCGTGACGGCAATTGAAAGGAAGTCCGAGGCAAAGCCGACATACTCCGCGTGGAAGTTGCCGCCCGAGACGGCTTTGAGCGTCCGTGATGCCGGAAGATCTGGGAAGATCAGCGGGTTGTCGGTTGCCGCGTTGATCTCGGTCTCCACAATCCCGCGGACAAAGCGGAGCGTATCCTTCACAGCGCCTAAAACCTGTGGTGTGCAGCGCAGCGAATAGGCGTCCTGCGGGGGCTGCCGGACGGGGTCCTGCTCTTCGCTGCCGTCAATGAACTCACTGCCGGCCAGCAGCTCCCGGATCCGCGCGGCCACCTCAATCTGCCCGGCGTGGCCGCGGGCCTGATGGATCTGCGGGATGAAGGCATCCCCGAACCCGGTCAATGCCTCAATGGACATGGCCGCCGTAATCTGCGCCGTCTCCAGCAGGTTCTCGGCATCCGCCAGGGCAAGCGCGGCCTGGGCTGCCGAAAACGAGGTCCCGTTAGCCAGTGCCAGGCCTTCCTTCGGACCCAGCACGATGCGTTCGATGCCCGCGGCTTTCATGGCGGTGATGCCGTCCACCAGCCGGCCGTCCAGGTATGCCTCACCGCTGTCCACGGCCACGTCCTCACCTGCCGGCCGGGTC
>JBBSSN010000449.1:0-1711 GCA_038242035.1 Actinomycetales bacterium | reverse complement strand
TGATCATGCCGTCCGAGGCATCGTCGAACCTCGCGAAGTTCGACGGCGTCCGGTTCGGTTTGCGTACACTGCCCGCCGATGGCGCCATGACGATCGAGCGCGTGATGGCTTCCACCCGTGCGGCCGGGTTTGGTGACGAGGTCAAACGACGGATCATCCTGGGGACGTACGCGCTCAGTGCCGGTTATTACGATGCGTACTATGGTTCCGCGCAGAAGGTCCGCACGCTGATTCAGCGCGATTTCGACGCCGCCTTCACGCAGGCCGATGTGCTGATTTCGCCGACCGCACCAACCACCGCGTTCAGGCTGGGGGAGAAGCTGGACGACCCACTGGCGATGTACCTCAATGACGTGGCCACCATCCCGGCGAACATGGCCGGCGTCCCGGGTTTGTCACTGCCGGGCGGGCTTGCCGATGAGGATGGACTGCCCGTCGGTATCCAGCTGCTGGCTCCGGCCCGCGAGGATGCCCGGCTGTACCGCGTGGGTGCCGTGCTCGAAGAGTTGTTGGAAGAACGCTGGGGCGGCCCGATCCTGAATAAGGCGCCCGAGCTGGTTCCGACGCAGATCATGGAGGCAAAATAATGACCGACGCAACCCTGAGCTTCGACGTTGCGATGGAGAAGTTTGACCCGGTGCTGGGCTTCGAGGTCCACGTTGAACTGAACACCGCCACCAAAATGTTCTCCTCCGCGCCGAACGTCTTCGGCGATGAGCCGAACACGAATGTCAACGAGGTGGATCTGGGCCTGCCGGGCGTCCTGCCGGTGGTGAACAAGAAGGCCGTGGAGTCCTCGATCAAAATCGGTCTGGCACTGAACTGCAGGATCGCCGAATCCTGCACCTTCGCCCGTAAGCATTACTTCTACCCGGACACTCCGAAGAACTTCCAGACCTCCCAGTACGATGACCCGATTGCGTACGACGGCTTTCTGGACGTGGAGCTCTCCGACGGCAGCATCTTCCGGGTGGAGATTGAGCGGGCGCACATGGAGGAAGACGCCGGGAAGCTCACCCACATGGGTGGCGCCACCGGACGCATCCAAGGCGCCGACTTCTCGCTGGTGGATTACAACCGGGCCGGCGTTCCGCTGGTGGAAATCGTCACCAAGCCCATCGAGGGTGCCGGTTCCCGGGCGCCCGAACTTGCCAAGGCTTACGTTGCCGCGGTGCGGGAAATCGTGAAGAACCTGGGCGTGTCGGATGCGAAGATGGAACGCGGCAATGTCCGCTGCGACGCCAACGTCTCGCTGCGGCCGTACGGTCAGGAAAAGTTTGGTACCCGGTCCGAGACGAAGAACGTGAATTCGCTGCGCGCGGTGGAAAACGCCGTCCGTTTTGAAATACAGCGGCACGCCGCGGTGCTGGATTCCGGCAACACGATTGTGCAGGAGACCCGGCACTGGCACGAGGACACCAAGTCCACTACCAGCGGCCGGCCCAAATCCGATGCGGATGACTACCGTTACTTTCCGGAGCCGGATCTGCTGCCGATCCTGGCCACCCCTGCGTGGGTTGAGTCCCTCCGGGCTGAGCTGCCCGAGCCGCCCGCGGCGCGCCGCAAGCGCCTGCAGGCGGACTGGGGCTACACGGACCTGGAATTCCGCGATGTGGTCAACGCCGGTGTGATGGACGAAATTGAGGAGACCGTAGCCGCGGGAGCCACTGCCGCCGTGGCCCGCAAGTGGTGGATGGGCGAGATCGCCCGC
>JBBSSN010000448.1:0-1714 GCA_038242035.1 Actinomycetales bacterium | reverse complement strand
GCCACGCGGGTTTCGGGGCTCTGCGTCTTAGCGGGATCCCGCTCAACACTGGCGCCGAGGGCCGAATCGATGTCCGTCATGAGTTCCGCCGGGATTTTCACCCCGGAGGCCTTGACGTTTTCGGCCACCTGCTCCGGCCGGGACGCTCCGACCAACGCGGTGGCAACGTTCGGGTTCTGCAGCACCCAAGCGATGGCGAGCTGGGACATCTTCAGGCCCAGCTGTTCGGCAATCGGCTGCAGCTTCTGCACACCCGTCAGGACGTCGTCGTCCATGAACCGGCTGATCGTGTCCTTGCCGCCTTTTTCATCCGTCGCCCGGGAACCTTCCGGGGCCGGCTTACCGGGCAGATACTTTCCGGACAAGACGCCTTGCGCCATGGGAGACCAAACGACCTGAGACATGCCCAGTTCCTTGGATGCCGGAATTACCTCTGCCTCAATGACCCGCCACAGAGCGGAGTACTGGGGTTGGTTGGAGACTAGGGAAAAGCCCGCATCCTTCGCAAGCGCCTGGCCGTCCCGCAACTGCTGTGCCGACCATTCGGAAACCCCGATATACAGCGCCTTCCCTTGGCGGACGACGTCGGCGAAGGCTTGGATAGTCTCTTCCAGGGGCGTCTCGTGGTCATAGCGGTGCGCCTGGTACAGGTCCACGTAGTCCATCCCGAGCCGGCGCAGGGAACCGTTGATTCCCTCCATGATGTGCTTGCGGGACAGCCCGGTGTCGTTGGGCCCCTTCGGTCCCACCGGCCAGTAGACCTTGGTGAAAATTTCCAAAGACTCCCGCCGCTGGCCCGCCAGAGCTGCGCCGAGGACTTCCTCCGCGGCGCCATTAGCATAGGCATCGGCGGTGTCAAAGGTAGTGATGCCGACGTCCAGCGCCGCCCGGACACAGGAAGCGGCGACGTCATTCTCAACCTGGGAGCCGTGCGTGAGCCAGTTGCCGTAGGTGATTTCAGTGATTTTCAGGCCTGAGCGGCCAAGGTATCGGTAGTCCATTCAGCCAGCCTAGCCCCCATCGGCGGGAAGCAGCGGGGCGCCGCCGGCTTGCTGAAGCCTGCTACTTTACCGCTGCCCCGCGCTTGATCATCGGCTTGGGCAGCCGCAGCCGGCGGAACTGCAGGGATCGCATGGTGCCGTACCAGACCACACCGGAATCAAGAGAGCCGAATTTTTCCCGCACCCGGCGCTTGAGCTTGCGGGACAGAATCACGCTGTCAATAGCGACTGCCACCACCATCAGCCAGAAAACACCAAAGACAATGATCTGTGTATTTGCGGTTACCGGAACCACGAGCGACAAAATCACAATAGCCAGCGCCGCGAACATAACGTATTCGCCCAGACTGAATCGCGAATCCACGAAGTCACGGGCAAAGCGCTTCTGTGGTCCCTTGTCCCGGACCGGGAGGAAGCGCTCCTCACCGGTATCCATCGCACGACGCATCCGCGCCTGCTCTTCGCGACGCGCGTCCCGCTGCGCCACTTTTGCTGCTCCGCGGTCGTTCGGAACCAGCGGGCGCTGGCGCGCAGCCTCTTGGTCCTTGCGGGTCGGGGTGGGAACACCCTTGGCTGCCCTCGGGCCGGCCTGACGTGCCGCCGCCTGGGCAGCTAAATCATCGGCGACAGACTGGGCAGAGGGGGCATCATTCTTACGTCCAAACACCACCCTAGGATACTCTGCTTCGGGACAAAGCTGTGACCGGGCCGTT
>JBBSSN010000447.1:0-1723 GCA_038242035.1 Actinomycetales bacterium | reverse complement strand
GGCGACGGCAATATCCAGGGCGCCGGCTCCATGGGAGTCATCCGGGACTTCGGAAACACGGTGGCGCTGGGAAATACACCGGCCCGTGGCGAACACGTGACGCTGCAGGTCTTCGGCGACGATCCGTCCGGCATCCACCCACCCGGGCCCGACCTCAATATTGTCCGTGTCACGCTGTTCACTTCGTTGCAGGGCTTCAGGCTCTATGAGGTCAAAAGTGGTGACAACCTCACCAAGATCGCGCAGCAGGAGGGCCAGAACACCACTGTCAACGACATCTTTGAGGCAAATCGGGACCGCATAACGAACCCGAATGTCATCTTCGCCGGACAGGTTTTCCGGATCCCCCTGCTCGCCTGAATGCGGGCTTCGGCGCTTCATCGACCCTGACACCCGTGGAAGAGGATCACCATGTTACGGAACCGTCGAGACCGGTGCTGCGGTATTGCTCCACCGGATCTGCTGGCCCGGCTTGCCATTGAGGGTGATCCGCAGCAGCGGGAGGCGGCCGTCCGGGCCTTAGCCACTTCTGCGGCCATCCGCTCACAGCGGGCCGTGTTGGGCCACCTCGATCGCCAGCTGAATCTGAATATCGGGAAGATGCTCGGCTTCTCAGTCACGCCGGACCGCCGGCTGACCATCTACGACAACCAGAAGAAGGGCCGGCCTTTCCTCCCCGGTGTCCGCATGCGGGGATGGGGAGAACCACCTGCCGAGGATCAGGCGGTGAACCAGGCCTACGATGGCAGCTCGGCAACCTATGAGTTCTACCGCGATGTCCTGCAGCGCAACTCCCTGGATGGATCCGGGATGGAGCTCGTTTCCTCCGTCCACTACGGGGTCGCTTTTGATAATGCCTTCTGGGACGGCGGGCAGATGGTCTACGGTGACGGGAGCGGCCGGATTTTCCAGGTCGGTGGCCTGACCCGGGCCCTGGATGTCATCGCCCACGAACTGACCCATGGCGTCACGGAGCAGACGGCTGGGCTCGTTTACAGTAAACAGTCCGGGGCGCTGAATGAGTCGTTTTCGGACGTCTTCGGCTCGCTCGTCAAGCAGTACGGCCTGAAGCAGACGGCAGCCGACGCAGACTGGCTGATCGGCGCGGGAATCCTGGTTCCCCAGCTGGGTGCGGCACTGCGCTCGATGAGCAAACCGGGCACGGCCTACACAGGGGACCGGCAGCCCGGACACATGGACAACTACGTGGACCTGCCGGATGACAATGACCCCCGGAACGACAACGGCGGCGTCCACATTAACTCGGGAATCCCCAACCACGCCTTCTACCTGGCGGCAACGGCACTCGGCGGTTCTGCCTGGGAGAAGGCCGGAAAAATCTGGTACACGACGCTCACCACACGCCTTCGCCCCAACACGCAATTCAACGAGGCTGCCCAGGCCACGGTCGACATCGCCGGCGACCTGTTCAGTTCCGCGGAGCAAGCGGCCGTCAGGAATGCCTGGCAGGAGGTCGGGGTTCTTTCATGAAGCTGACCGTCCGCCGCGGAGGTGGCATCGCGGGCATCGTCGCCCGGACCGAGCTTGACGCGAACGTGTTGCCGCCCCCCGATGCGGTGGCCTTTACTGCTGAGGTCAACCGGGCGCGGCTGCAGGAGCTGCCCGATCCTCCCGCCACCAGCGGCCGGCCGGATGCCCAGCTCTACGATATTTCGCTGGAGGAGACCGGGCAGCCATTTAGTCTCCATTACACCGACGAATC
>JBBSSN010000446.1:0-1729 GCA_038242035.1 Actinomycetales bacterium | reverse complement strand
TTTGTCCTGAAGGCCTCCCGCGGGGCAGCGGATGAAATCAATACCTGTATTGCCTGCAACCAGGCCTGCCTGGATCACACCTTTGTCGGCAAGACCAGCTCCTGCCTGGTCAACCCCCGCGCCTGCCATGAGACTCAGATCACGATTGAGCCGACGTCGGCGGCCAAGCGGATCGCCGTCGTCGGCGCCGGTCCCGCCGGTCTGAGCTTTGCGGTAACGGCGGCAGGGCGCGGGCATTCGGTGACGCTGTTTGAGTCGGATGCCCAGCTGGGCGGCCAGTTCAACATTGCCAAGCGGATTCCCGGCAAGGAGGAGTTTTATGAAACCATCCGCTACTTCGGCCGCCAGCTCCAGCTGCTCGGGGTGGAGGTCCGGTTGAACACGCGAGTCGGAGCCATCGAGCTGGCAGCGGGCGGCTTCGATGAGATCGTTTTGGCCACCGGGGTCACACCGCGAATGCCGCAGATCGAGGGGCTGGATCATCCCAGTGTGTTGACCTATCCGGAGGTGGTCCGGGACGGGAAGGTGGTTGGGGACAGGGTAGCGATTCTGGGGGCCGGGGGCATCGGTTTCGACGTGGCGGAGTACATTACGGCCGACGGCGACAGCGCCACCTTGGTGCCGGAGAAGTTTTACCGCGAATGGGGGATCGATCCGAACTACGCCGAGCGCGGGGGAATCCGGCCGGCCCAGCGGCCGACAACGGCCCGTGAGGTCTACCTGCTGCAGCGCAAGGCCAGCAAGATCGGGGCGGGGCTCGGTAAAACAACCGGCTGGATCCACCGCACGGAGCTCAAAGCCAAGGGCGTGCAGATGATTCCCGCAGTCACCTACCACCGAGTTGACGACGACGGCCTGCACCTAAGCGTCGACGGCACGAAGCAGATTCTCGCCGTCGACACGGTGATCGTCTGCACCGGGCAGGATCCGCAGCGGGAACTACTGGCGGAGCTGGCAGAACTGGCCCGGCTGGCCGGCCACGCGGGCAGTGCTTCCGTGCACCTGATCGGCGGAGCCGACGTGGCGGCGGAGCTCGATGCCAAACGCGCGATCAGCCAGGGTACCCGGTTGGGGGCCGTTCTTTAGTCATGTCGCTTCCGCATGCAATTCTCACCTCCCTGGCGGAAAAGCCTGGGTCCGGAGCGGAGTTGGCGCAAAGGTTCGATAAGTCGATCGGCTATTTCTGGCAGGCCACCCATCAGCAGATCTACCGGGAGCTGGCCCGGCTGGAGGAACGCGGTCTCATCCGGTCCGCGGCCCGGGAGGCGACCCGCGGGCGAAAGCGTGACTACGCCGTCCTCCCTGCCGGAATGGCGGAGCTGCAGCACTGGACGATCCTGGCGCAGGATCCGCAGCCTGTCCGGGACGCCCTGCTGGTACGGCTCCGGGCGGCGGCCGTACTGCAGGCGGGGACCGCGCATGATGACACGGCGCGGGCGGGAACCCTGCGCGTGGAACTGGCACGGCACAAAGAGCTCCATGAGCGCCAGCTCTCCCTGTACCAGGCGGTAGAAGCCGATGATTTTACGGCCGGTGCCGGGGCGCATGCACAGGGTACGCCGGATCTCCGCCTGCAGCACGCGGTGCTGCGGGCCGGGATTATGTTTGAACGGGCGTGGGTCAGCTGGGCTGATGAGACGCTCACGACGCTGAAAACCTGAACAGGTTCCGGCCCGCAATCACGCCGGCGGTGTGCTCAGGGCAAATCTCCCGTCAGGTAATGCTGCAG
>JBBSSN010000445.1:0-1731 GCA_038242035.1 Actinomycetales bacterium | reverse complement strand
GAGGATCGGATCGCGCGGCTGGTGGCAATGGGCGCCAACACCCTGGACACCTACGTGGCCTGGAACTTCCATCAGCTCAGGCGGGAAGACCGGCCGGACTTTACCGGCTGGAAGGACCTGGTGCGGTTCATCACGCTGGCAGGCGATGCCGGGCTGGATGTCATTGTCAGACCGGGGCCGTATATTTGCGCTGAGTGGGACAACGGCGGCCTGCCCGCGTGGCTGACCGGGACCACAGGCATCGGCCTTCGCAGCTCCGACCCGGTCTTCACCGCCGCCGTCGGGCAGTGGTTTGACGAGCTCCTGCCGCAGCTGGTGCCGCTGCAGGCCGCCAACGGTGGTCCCATCGTCGCCGTCCAGATTGAAAACGAATACGGCAGCTACGGCGATGATAAGCAATATCTGCGCTGGAACAAGGCGGTGCTGCGCGAAGGCGGCATCACCGAAATGCTTTTCACGGCCGACGGCGGCACGGACTACTTCCTGGACGGCGGCGCCCTGCCGGATACCTGGGCAACGGCCACCCTCGGCAGCCGCGGGGACGAGGCCATCGGAGTCTGGGAACGCCGTAGGCCGGGGGAGCCGTTCTTCAATGTGGAGTTCTGGAACGGCTGGTTTGACCACTGGGGAGAAACCCACCACACGCGAAGTGCCGGCGAGGCGGCCGGCGAGGCGCGCAAAATGCTAGGTCGCGGCGGGTCCATTTGTCTCTACATGGCCCACGGCGGTACCAATTTCGGCCTCGGCGCGGGAGCGAACCATGACGGTTCTGTCGGCGGCGCGGGACTGCAGCCGACGATTACCAGCTACGATTCCGACGCTCCGATCGCGGAGGACGGGCGGCTGACGGAGAAATTCCACGCCATGCGGGCCGAATTCCATGCCGCTTCCGGCCAGAACATGCTGCCGGTTCCGGAGGTCCTGAGCAGGGCCCCGATTACACTGGCTTCGCGGGTACTGCCCGTCCAGGCCGGTGTGCCGCTGTTGGATTTTGTCCGCTCCGGGCCGGCTGTCAGCAGCGTCAGTCCGCTGTCCTTTGAGCAGCTGGGCCTGGATCGCGGGATGGTGCACTACAGCGCCACGGCGGTGCTGCCGGCGGCGGAAACGACCGTCAAAATCCTGGGGCTGCATGATCGTGCCTACGTCTGGATCGACGGCGGCTACGTGGGTGTGCTGGATAGTTCCACGGCGGAGGAGGGCGTCAAGGTCACCGGCGTGGGGGAGGCCGCCCGGGTAGAGATCCTGGTGGAGAATCAGGGCCGGATCAACTACGGGCCGCTGTTTGGGCAGGGCAAGGGGATTCTCGGTGGCGTCCTGATCGGCCAACGCTATATTTTCCACTGGGAGCAGCGCACCATGCCGCTCGAAGATCTGGATGAGCCGGCGCTGGAATCCCTCGCCGCCGCGGAGCAAGACGGGTCCGGCATGGAGCAGGAACAACGGCAGCCGACTCGAGCGTCGTCGGGCTTCCACCGCGCGGAACTGGAACTTGGCGGCGGTGGTCACGACGACAGCGGCCTCGACGGTGGCTGCAACGGGCCGGCCGCCGACGCGCATCTGGCGCTGCCGGGCTTTGTCAAGGGCTTCGTTTGGATCAATGGCTTCCTGCTGGGAAGGTATTGGGAAACGGGGCCGCAGGTCACGCTGTACATCCCGGGGCCACTGCTGCGTTCCGGGAAAAACCGTATTACCGTGCTGGAACTGGAACGCCCCGGCAGCACGCTGGAGCTG
>JBBSSN010000444.1:0-1731 GCA_038242035.1 Actinomycetales bacterium | reverse complement strand
GCGGCGCCTATCCCCCGTTTAGTCAGGGCACGCTCGTAGACCGCCAATAGTGCGGCCTCGAAGGATCCAGCAAGGGCGCTCCGATCCCGGACGACGGCTTCCCGGTCCGCGGAAACCTCCGCCAACCGCGCATCAACTTCGTCCCGAATGGCCCCCAGCGATCCGCTGATGTCATCCACCACACCCTGTTGCTTGGCGGCGCGGGCCGATGCGCTCTCGAGCCGTTCCATCAGTTCAAGTTCGATGTCTTCCAGGGTGGAACGCCGTTTGGCCAGTGACTCGAGTTCTTTTTGCAGGGCCACCAGGTCCTTGGAAAGCCCGGTGCCGCTGTTGAGTCTGGCCTCTTCCCGGCTCATTCGGGTGGCAACCTGCTCCACGTCCGTCTCGGCCCGGGTCAGCTCGCGCGCAAGGTCGGCGGCCTCGGTGGTCAGAACCACCAGATCGCTTTGTGCGACGGCCAGGCCCGCATGCAGATCGGTCAGGCGTGGATCCTCGCGCAGGACTTTGGCGCGGTTGTCCAGCTGTTTGATTTTTGCGTCCAGTGCCTGCAAATCCAGCAAACGTAACTGCTCCGCGGGTGCTGCCTTCGCCATCGAAATCCTCTCGGTGTGCCGGCGTCCGCCAAAACGCGGCCGCCGGTCTACGTCCTAGATTACGTCCATCCCGTGCTTTCGCGGCCCAGCCCGGGTGTCAGGATGAAATCCCACGGATCCGTATTGGTCTGACTGACGGCAAGTTCGACGGCGAATTCCTGGTCCGCAAGGACGTTGCCCAGCGCTTGGGCGGCGGCCGGAAGCCATAGCCATTCACTGGCGAAGTGCGACAAGTCAATCAAATATGGGCGGCCATTGACGGCGGATTCCCGCGCTTCCGATGCGGGATGATGGCGCAGATCCGCGGTAACGTAAACGTCCGCTCCGCTGGCCCTGACTTCATCGAAGAGACTGTCACCGGCGCCACCGCACACGGCAACCCGTCGCACCAGCCCCTGCCGGTCCCCCGCCACGCGAACTCCCCCGGCGACGGCGGGGAGCACCTCGAAGACACGTTCAGCGAAATCTCCCAGACTCATCACGCCGGGCAGTTGCCCCACCCGCCCGATGCCTTCCTCGGGCAGCCCGAGACGAGCCGGGCTCAGTGGCGATACATCGGTCAGGCCCAACGCATCGGCGAGCACATCCGACACCCCGCCGACGGCGCTGTCGCCGTTGGTGTGCACCGTGAGCAGCGCGCAGCCGCCCTCGATCAACCGGTGGATCGCCTGTCCCTTGCCTGTGCTGGCTGCAACCGAGGTGACGCCCTTGAGCAGCAACGGGTGGTGGGTGATGAGCAGCTGCGCCCCCCAATCCAGGGCCTCCTCAACAACGTCCAAGGTGGGGTCAACGGCAAACATGATCCGCTGCACCGTTGCCGTGGGGCGTCCCGCGACCAGGCCGACGGCATCCCACTCCTGGGCAAGGGACTCCGGCCAGAGCTCTTGCGCGGCCAGCAGTACCTGTGCCAAGGTGGGCCAGCCCGACGCTGCCCCGGCCTCGCCCTGCTGTACGTCGTCACCGGGCTGCATGCCGCCGTCGTCCGTCTTATCCACCGGTTCCATGCATCTCATTCTTCCCTAGGTGGCTGGTGTTTTTTAGATGGCGGCGTGGCGTTCACCAGGCGCGGGTAATTTCCTTGGGAAAATTGAGGTGGACGGTTTCCCGGGATTCAGGAGTAGTCGATGACGTTAGGTCT
>JBBSSN010000443.1:0-1737 GCA_038242035.1 Actinomycetales bacterium | reverse complement strand
TCGCTCTTTGCGGACGGGGCCGCAGCGGCTCTGGTCAGCGCCCGCGACCTCCCGCAGAGCAGCGCCTGCATCAGCCTGGATCGGTTTGAAACCACGCTGACGCCGGTGGGTGAGGAATCGATGGCGTGGAACATCGGAGACGAGGGCTTCGAGATGGTCCTCGGAAGCTACGTGCCGCACATCATTGACGACCATATCGTTGGAGCACTGGAGCCCCTACTGGCCTCGGATCAGTCCGTGCGGGATCTGCCATACCGGGAGATCAAGCACTGGGCGATTCACCCCGGGGGTCGCAGCATTCTGGACAAGGTGGAGGCCAAGCTCGGCCTCAGCGCGGAGCAGTTGGTGCCGGCACGGGAAACGCTGCGCAATTACGGCAATATGAGCAGCGCAACAGTGCTGTTCGTGCTCAAACATATTCTCGATCAGCCCACGGTCGGCGCGAACGAACGTATCTGCTCCATGGCATTCGGGCCCGGTCTGACAGTAGAAACAGGACTCTTCAGCAAGGTCCCTGCTCACGCCGAAGCGACGGCGGGCAGCGCGCCGGCCGACGAGGAGCGGACCGCTGCCCTGCCGGCACGGGTTTGACGGCGGTGCAGCTGCAGTGATGCTGGGCCACTTGCAGGTCCGCGCTGTGGATGCCGTGGAGGAAATGGACCGATCCGACTGCGATCAGCAGTTACTGGAGCGCACCTACGCGCAGTTCCCGCTGATCAATGCCGCGGTATCCGGCTGGCGGCGCACCTACACGCAAATGCTGCGCCCGCTGCTCTCCCGCAGCCGGACGTCAACGTTGCTGGACATTGGCTGCGGCGGCGGAGACGTTCCACGGCGGCTGGCGCGGTGGGCGGCCCGGGACGAACTGCCCCTGGACATCACCGCAATCGACCCGGATGAGCGGGCCTTCGCCTTTGCCGCTGCGCAGCCGCCGGTACCGCGGTTGCGGTTCCGGCGAGCTTTCAGCTCGGAACTCGTGGCCGAGGGCGCCACCTTTGATTTCGTCGTCTCCAACCATGTGCTCCATCATCTCAGTGCGCCGCAGCTGCATGGTCTCCTTGCAGATTCCCGGCTCTTGGCCACGCAGGCCAGCGTGCACAGCGACATTGCGCGCAGCCCGCTGGCCTACGCCCTGTTTTCCGCCGGAACATTACCGATATTCCACCGTTCATTCATCCGCGCCGACGGCCTGACGTCCATTCGCCGTAGTTACACGGCATCGGAGCTTAGGTCGGCAGTACCGCCGACGTGGCGAGTGCAACCGCAGGGGCCGTTCCGAAACCTGCTCACGTACCGGGCCGACGCCCTTCCGCCGGCGGCCGGCTCACCGGAGTCAACGCGCCATGCATGATGTCATCATCTCCGGCGGCGGTCCGGTCGGACTCTTTCTGGGTGCCTTGCTGCGCCAATCCGGGGTGGACGTCCTGGTGCTGGAAAAACGCACGGAACGGAGCAATCACTCCCGCGCCATTGGCATTCATCCGCCGTCCCTGGCCGCGTTGAAAGGCATTGGAGCCGCCGCTCCCCTGATTGCTCAAGGCGTGCAGATCCGCCACGGCATGGCCCGAACCCAAGGCAAGGACCTGGCCGGCCTGTCTTTTTCCGGTGGCCGGACGGCTTATCCGTTTGTCCTGGCGGTACCGCAAACCGTCACGGAATCGGTGTTGGAAGAGCGGCTGCGTGCCAAGGGAGCTGATGTTTTGCTGCGGGGGGCGCAGGTACTGCACGCGTACGACG
>JBBSSN010000442.1:0-1740 GCA_038242035.1 Actinomycetales bacterium | reverse complement strand
GTCCATGTGAATAAGGGAAAGCAATAACCTGATCGGGGTGCTCACAGCAACAGTACGCGGCCCTTCGCCATGCCATGGTCGAGGGAATTGTCGGCGTAGTGCATTTTTCCAGCGCCGCGGCGCAGCGATACATCTGGTGGATGGTCAGCGCAGTCATCTCCAGCCCGGCGTGTGGTGGTGGATGCTAACGGCAGGAATCGTGACTGCGGTTCTGGGCCTGATCCTGGTGTTCGCGCCGGGCGCCGACATCCTGGGCCTGCTCACACCAGTAGCCGCATTTGCGATTGTGGAAGGCGTTCTGCTCATTGCCCACGGCCTTCACCTCGGGCGGTCCGGGCGCTCGGTCGGTGGCAGCCGGGCCCGAAGGCCAGCTTCACGGTATCAATCACCAGGCGCCCGCCGCATGCCTGATGCTAAACTTCCGCGGGTAGGATTCCACACGGATAGGGGGGACGGCAGCGATGACGACAGCACATCAGCTGCGCGTTTCCGCGGGAAGCGGGGCGGCCATGACGGCCTGCTTTACAGCAGCGAGTATGCAGGGACGCTGACGGCGGCCAACCGGCTGGCCGGGACAGGTGCTCCGGGTCCGGCCGCTCCGCTCTCCGCACCTGCATTTCCGAGTGACAGGCTCCGAGGGAGCAACTTCCTACCATGAGGACTCATTGCTGTGGAAAAAGTATCTGAAAAACAAATCCGTGCCTGCTTCGTCAACGCCAGCCGCTCGGAAGCGGCGAAACTGACTCTGCCTGCGGACTTCCAAACACTGGATTGGGGCCGGCTGGATTTCCTGGGCTGGCGGGATGAGAAGATGCCGCAACGCGGCTATCTGGTCAGTCACGCCGGGGACCGGTTGGTCGGGCTCATGCTCCGCGCCCCGCAGGGCGGCAGCGGCAGGAACCGCAAGGTCCTCTGCGAACTGTGCCGCGATGTTTTCTCCGAGGAGGATGTCTACCTGTGGGTAGGCAAACGGGCCGGCCAGTCCGGCCGGGACGGAAACACCTTGGGGACGCTCATCTGCGCCCAGTTCCTCTGCTCGGCCAACGTCCGGAAGGAGCCGCCGGGCAGTGACATCGAGCCTGACCCGGCCGTCGTCGTCGAACGTCAGATCCGCGGCCTGCGCGAGCGGACCGGGAAATTCGTCGCCCGCATCCGCGGCTAGCGAGGACATTCAGAGCCAAGCCGCGAGGCCCTCCCAGCGGCCGCAAGGCAGCGGGGAGAACCTCGCGGTTTGTTCAGTACCGGGATCGGCGCGGTCACGCTATCCGGGATGCCCCGTGCCGCTGTCGTGCCGGCCGGACCTTATTTCTTCTCCTCCAGCCGCAGTGCAATCCCCAGAGCGAAGAACGTCGGCGCCCAGTGCCCCACGAAGATCCCCCACCTGTCAGACTGTGCCTTGGAGTGAGACGGCTTGGCCCGGCTCACCAGCCATGAAGTCAGGGACAGCGCGATGGAGGCGAATCCACCTATGTAGGCATAGTCGCTCTTGATGCCGGCATCGTGAAGCTTTTCAATCATGGAATTAGCCTTTCGGAATATCAGAAACATAAGGATACTTAGCTTGACACAGACTGTGCCGTATTTGAAGGGGCAGTGGCATTAGACAATATGAGGTGAGGGTGGTTGGGTTTCCTGCCCGTCCGGGGCGGCCATTGTCGCCGGGCGGTCCTGCGGCTCCGGCTTAATGCTGGCGGGTTTCCGTCGTGTTGAAGGCGGCGCCGCGGGGCCGGTAGCCCGGCG
>JBBSSN010000441.1:0-1752 GCA_038242035.1 Actinomycetales bacterium | reverse complement strand
TGCGATGACGGACGCCAATCCGGATGTCATCGTGGACGCGGATGCGCGGACGAAACCGCCCGCTGCTCAGAAGGCCAAAAGCAATCCCATGATGCCGGGCGGGATTCCGCGGGAATTCCTCTGAGCTGGAGCGTCGGACCGTTGGACCTTCGGCAGGAGTAACTGCCGGCAGGGCCCGTTACCACCCCTTTGACAACACCAGACCAGCGGCGAACAGGATGCTGTAGCCCAGATTAATCAGGCCGGTCTGTTTGAGTACCGGAATGAGACTCTTGCGTTTCTTGCCTTTGAGCATCAGCCAACTGGGCATCAGGCAGGCGGGTATCAGCAGCAGCACCAGGAGAATCCAGGGTTTCTGCGCAGCGATGGTCAGCACCAGCAGCAGGGCAACGGCCAGCATTGCCACGTAGCTCAGCCGGGCATTGCGGTCGCCAAGGCGGACGGCAAGAGTCCGCTTGCCGACCTCGGTGTCTGTGGGGATATCCCTGACGTTATTGGCCATCAGCAGGGCGACGGCGATTAAGCCCGTGCCGACGGCTCCGACAACGGCCGCGGCGCTGAGTTCGCCGGCCTGCGTGTAGGCGGTGCCGAGGGTGGCGACAAGGCCGAAGAAGACGAAGACGAACACGTCTCCCAGCCCCAGATAGCCGTAGGGATTTTTCCCTCCGGTGTAACCCCAGGCCGCGAGCACGCACCCGGCGCCGATCAGCAGCAGCCACCAGGTCTGTGAAAGGATGACCAGCGCGAGTCCGGCCAGCATGGCGAGTCCGAACGCGGCAAAGGCCGCCATCTTCACGTGCCGCGGCGTTGCGGCGCCCGAACCGACGAGCCGCAGCGGGCCTACCCGGACGTCGTCCGTTCCCCGGACGCCGTCGGAATAGTCATTGGCGTAGTTGACACCGATCTGCAGCAACAAAGCCACCAGCGCCGCAATGACGGCGTTCACGGGCTCGAAGGCGCTCAGATCGTAGGCGGCAGCGGTGCCGATGATAACCGGCGCAATGGCCATCGGCAGCGTGCGCAGCCGGGCTCCTTCGATCCATTGACCGGCAGTGGCCACGGGGATGCTCCTTAGTCTTCAATGAACGTTGTATTCACTGCGGCGAGGGCCTTCAGCAGTGCCTGCCGGTCCGGCTTCCCCGTGACCAGCATGGGCAATTCGGTCATAAACAGCACCGTTTTTGGGACCGCGTAGGGCTCGCCAACCCGGTGGGCGGCGGCGCGCAGTTCCTCCACGGTACAGCTTCCGACGACGGCGGCGCAGACCCGTTGCCCCCACTGCTGGTCGGGAAGGCCGGCTACAAAGACGTCCTGGATGCCGGGTGCGAGCCGAAGCCGGTCCGCCACGAGCCGGGCGGAGACCTTGATGCCTCCGGTGATGATCACATCGTCCACACGTCCCAGGACCGTCAACTTCCCGTCCGCGCTGAGCACGCCCTCGTCCTCGGTACGGTACCAACGCGTCGGGGTGCTTCCCGCGCGGACGCCGCTCGTGCGGTTGGCGGAACCGGTGCGGTTGGCGGAACCGGTGCGGCTGGCGGAACCGGTGCCGCCGGAACCGGCGCCGGCCTGAGCATCCGTATCGGGCAGACCCGGGTAAAAGCTCTCCGCCGTCCTTTCGCGTGCGTGAAGATAACCGGAGGCAACGACGTCCCCGCCCAGCCAGATCCGACCGTCCCGGATGGCGACCTGCACGCCTTCCAGTGGGACGCCGTCGTAGACACAGCCGCCGCAGGTCTCACTCATACCGTA
>JBBSSN010000440.1:0-1765 GCA_038242035.1 Actinomycetales bacterium | reverse complement strand
TCCCTGCCGTCCGCCAGCGCCTGCGCAATGGCACGAACCCACACCTGGGGCTGACTGCTCAGTTCTTCATCCATATGCGCGCCGCCGTTGGCATTTCCGCGGCCAGCATTTCCGGGGCCAGCATTTCCGGGGCCAGCGGCACCGGGGCCAGCGGCACCGGTGACGGTGGAATTAGGGGCGGTCGAGGCAACGTCAGTCATCTGGTCAGATCTCCTTGGGTCCGATGGGCAGGCAAGCTGCGATTCTGTCCACAGTCTAGCACTCAATGATTGGTGATGATTGTTTCCCGCGATGTTTAATCATCTTCAATCTCAGGTAGCCCAGGCGGCGCTAGGACCGCATCATCCTGCGCAGGGCTGGGCCTTGGCGCCGCGCAGGTTGTAACCGTGCGCACGCCCGGCTCTAAACTCTGCGCAGGTTTGACCGGCGGCGAGCGCTCACCGCCGCGCCCGCTGTCCCTCAGTCGGGATGGCCCTGCCGGACGCCGGCGCGCCAGACGGCTGCGGTCAGCGGAATCCCGGGACGGTAGGCCAGATGCGTTGCCGCGGGGGCGTTCAGCAGATGCAGATCCGCCCTATGCCCGACGGCGATCGAGCCCACCGCCCGGACGCCGTCGGCATCCGTTCCGCATTCCCGTCCAAGCGCGAGCGCACCGCCGTAAGTGGCAGCCCGCACCGCCTCGTGAACGCTGAGCCCCATCTGCAGCACCGCCGTCGTCACGCAGAATGCCATGGAGCTGGTATATGAGGTTCCGGGGTTGCAGTTGGAGGCGAGCGCCAGCTGCACGCCGGCATCCAGCAGCTGCCGCCCCGGCGCCAGGGGCTGGCGGGTGGACAGGTCGCACGCGGGCAGTGCCGTAGCCACCGTGCCGCGGGCACCGTGCCCGGTTACCGCATCCCAACCGGACCAGCTGCCGACAAGGGAGGCGACGTCGTCGTCGTCCAAGTAGTTCACGTGGTCCACGCTGGCGGCGCCGAATTCGACGGCAAGCCGCACACCGGCACCGGTGCCCAGCTGGTTGCCGTGCACGCGCAGCCCCAGCCCGGCATCCCGGCAGGCAGTGAGCACCCGGCGGGACTGCTCCTCGGTGAAGGCGCCGCGCTCACAGAAAACATCCGCCCAGCGCACGTACGGCCGAACGGCGTCCAGCATGGGGCCGCACACCAGGTCCGTGTATTCATCCGGATCCGCACCCGCCGGCACCAAATGGGCGCCCAGGTACGTCACCTCATCCACCACGGTGGACGCAATCCGGGCGCTGCGGGCCTCGTTCTCCACATCCAGCCCGTAACCCGTTTTAGTCTCCATGTAGGTGGTTCCTTGGGCAACGGCCTCCGCCACTCGGCCCATCGCCAGCCGGGTCAAGTCAAAGTCCCCGGTGCTGCGTGTAGCCCCCATAGTGACGGCGATGCCCCCGGCGCTGTAGCTCTCTCCCGCCATCCGCGCCTCAAATTCCGCGGTCCGATCGCCGGCAAAAATCAGGTGCGTATGCGAGTCCACCCAGCCGGGCAAAAGTGCGCGGCCGCCCGCGTCGAAGGATTCGTCGGCCGCAGGAGCGGATGCGGCCGGCCCCAGCCAGCTGATCCGTTCCCCTTCGATCACGACGGCTGCGTCCCTGGGTACCGCCGCCCCCGCTCCGTTGCGCAGGTCCTGGGTCATCAGCTCGCCGATATTCGTAATCACAAGGCTCATAAGTCCACCCTACGGTCCGTGCTAGGGCGGGTCATCGTTGCCCGGCGCCGCCGCGTCCGGGATCCCGGACGTT
>JBBSSN010000439.1:0-1780 GCA_038242035.1 Actinomycetales bacterium | reverse complement strand
GTGGAGATCAACGAGACTACCCCGCACAGCAGTAAGAACGCGCTGATCAACCGCCGCCGTCGCCAATTCCAGCCCAGCACCACCAGCGCCAAGCCGCCCGGAATGAAGAACAGCACCGCCCCGGCATAGTGCAGGCCCGAAATCGTGTCTTCCGGGACCAGCCCCACCACTATGGTGCCGAGCCCCGAGATGCCGATCAGCACGCGGACGGCAATGGGCCAGCCCCAACGCTGTGCTGCCGGCCGCAGACCGGGCTTGCCGGCAACCCGGAAGAGCACCGAGCTCAGCAGCACCGCGCCGACGATCATTGCCAGTCCCTGAACTATGAAAGAGGCGTCCATCAGCCGGTGCAATGGCGAGCACACCGCCCGGCGGCTGTACACCCCGCAATATTCGGCGCCCAGATCACTGATGACATTGAAACGGCGGCTGTAGGCGTGTGGACCGGCCCAAGCGGCAATGACCACCGCTTCGGCAATGAAATACTGCAGAATACTGATTTTGGCCCACGCCCCGACCAGGGTTCGCGTCCTGGCCAGCTGCGCCGTGGACAGGGCAGCCAGCGGCACCGCTGCCGTCATTCCTCCTCGGCACGGCTCGGATGCGGGCTGCGAAACAGATTCGGTCACGGTTTCACTTTAGCCGTGGCCGCAGACATCGCGCCGAAACCGGTAAGGTAGTTTCCGCACCGGTTTGTGAATACGTTCCCCAAGCGGTGCGGGCGTGAGTAGCTCAGCAGGATAGAGCATCCCTCTCCTAAAGGGAAGGTCGCGGGTTCGAATCCCGCCTCGCGCACGTGGAGCCTGTATCCGTCGCCGATCTGCGCGCCTATCTGGCCGGGAGCTGGCGGGTCGAACGCACGTTGTTGGACCGTTCCAGCGGGACCCGGGGGCGCTTCGACGGGACGGTTCTGTTTGAGCCCGACGATGGCGGCGGGCTGCGTCAGCGTGAACTCGGCACCATCAGCTGGCCGACGCATACCGGGAAAGCCACCCGCGAATATCTGCTCCATGCCACCGCAGAGCCGGCCGTCATGGACCTTCACTTTCCCGACGGACGCTTCTTCCATACGCTGAATCTGTCCGCAGGCGAGTGGACCACCGTGCACGGGTGTGCGCCGGACACCTATAACGTCACCTACCGCGCGGTCTCGCCCAGCAGGCTCGATTACGAATGGGATGTCATCGGACCGGACAAGAATCTGCTGCTGACCACGTCCCTGTTCCGTGCCCAGGGGTAGACAGTTCCACCACGGCCGCCGGTTGGCGGGCGGGGAAACTCCGGCTGTCCAGGTCAGGCGTCGGACACACCCGCATCGGCGACGGCGGCCACGGCCTGGGCAAACTGCGTGTCGTGCAGCTCCGCATAGCGGCCGCCGGCGCGAAGCAGCTCCTCATGCGTGCCCTGCTCCACGATGTGCCCCGCCTCAATGACCAAAATAGCGTCCGCGGCCCGAATAGTGGAGAGCCGGTGCGCAATCACGATAGCGGTACGGTCCTGCAACGCTTCCCCAAGCGCGGCCTGAACCGCGGCCTCGTTCGTCGAGTCCAGTGCCGCCGTCGCCTCATCCAAAATGACAACGGCGGGCTGCACCAGGAGCAGCCTGGCAATCGTCAGGCGCTGACGCTCGCCGCCGGAAAGCCGGTAACCGCGTTCGCCCACCACCGTGTCCAGCCCATCGGGCAGGGAGCTGATCATGTCCTTGAGCCGGGCCCGCCGCAGCGCATCCCAGATCTGCTCGTCGCTGGCGTCCGGTTTTGCCAGCCGCAGGTTGGAACGG
>JBBSSN010000438.1:0-1785 GCA_038242035.1 Actinomycetales bacterium | reverse complement strand
CTGCTGCACGAGGACGGCCGGGAGTTTGTTGTTCTGCTCAGCCAGCACCCCGGGCCGACGGCGGTTGGGCTGGCTTCGGCGGCATTGCGGACGTTGGACGGGGACGCCGTCGAGTCGGTTGACCTTGGCCCCTATGGGGTGGCGGTGCTGCAGCGCTGACCGGAGCCAAGCGCTGCGTAAGGAGTCAGACTGCCGGGGGGTCAGCCTGCCGGGGAGCCACCCTGCCGGGGAGTCAGACGGCGCAGCCGTCCGGGCCGCACACTTCGCCGCTTTCGCCGGTCCCGGAGCCGCCTTGACTTGGTTGGTTGACCATCACCAACGGGTGCGCCTGGGCCCACGCCTCCTCCAACGCCTGACCGAAGAGCTCCGCCGGTTGGGCGCCGGAGATCCCGTACTTGCGGTCGATGACAAAGAACGGGACCCCGGTAACGCCGAGGCTGCGGGCCTGAAGAATGTCGGAGCGGACGTCGTCGGCATACTTGTCGCCCGCCAGAGCCTCCGCGACCTCGGCCGCAGGAATCCCTGCTTGAGCACCTGTCCGGACCAGGAATTCCCGGCTGCCGATGTCCTCGCCGCGCTCAAAGTGCGCTGACAGCAGCGCCTCTTTAACGTCGTCGCCCTTGCCATGTGCCGCGGCCAGATGAAGCAGCTGGTGCGCCTGGAAGCTGTTGGCGACCACGGTCTTGTCGAAGTCATAGTTCAGGCCCTCGGCCGCCGCCTGCTCCTTGACGTGGTCAAACATCTGCCGCACGCTATCCGGATCCATCCCCTTGCGCTCGCTCAGGTACGCCAGTCCGGTGCCGTCATAATGCTCCGGGAGGGACGGATCCAGCTGGTAACTGCGCCAGTGCACCTGGACCTCCGCCTTATGGCTGAAAGCCGCCAGCGCGGTTTCAAAGCGGCGTTTACCGATGTAGCACCAGGGACAGGCGATGTCGGACCAGATTTCAACCTTCATACTTTGGCCAACGCCGGACCCGCCTGCGGCATTCCCGCACGTTGGCCGGCGCACGCCGCACGTTGGCCCACCATCATGCCGGAGATTCGGACAGATGCCGGTGAAATTTCCAAGGCGCCGGTCCATATCGGCGGCGTTCCAGCTTCAGCCCAGCGGAGAAACTGAACATGTTCAACTTAACCCGTTGACGGGCATGGCAGAATTGATTCCGATCCGGGTGCAGACGGATCCAGTGCTAATACAGCGCCGCAGTGCGGTCATGAAACCGCCGGGCGCGAACCACTTCTTTCAGATATGAGTTCTGCTATGCCATCGCCGGATAAAAAAACCCTGCAAAAAGATGCCTCCCCCAGCAACCCAGCGCTCGGCGCGGGCAAAACCGCGCCCAGCTTTGCCTCGATCGGCAGCCCTTACTTCGGCATCATGCTGGCGTTCATGGCGGTCATTGTGATCCTGTCCAACATCGGTGGCTCCAAGGGGGTGCAGATCGGGCCGATCACCACCGATGGCGGTTTCTTCCTCTTCCCCTTCGCATACATCCTCGGGGACGTGATCAGTGAGGTCTACGGTTTCAAGGTGGCACGCCGGGCCATCCTGACCACGTTCGCACTCTCCGTCTTCGCCTCCTTGACCTACTGGATCATCATCATTCTGCCGGGCTTCACCGATGACTTCGGCCAGGCCAAACAGGCTGCTCTGGAAGGTGCACTGGGACCGGTGCCGCAGATTGTCCTGGCCAGTCTGCTGGGATTCCTGGCGGGTCAGACCATTAATTCACTGGTCATGGTGCGGCTCAAGGCCCGGCAGGGCGAGCGCCGGCTGTGGGT
>JBBSSN010000437.1:0-1789 GCA_038242035.1 Actinomycetales bacterium | reverse complement strand
TAGCCGTAGCTCAGCCCCGGTACGCGGGAAATCCATTTGAAGCCGGTCAGCGTCTCGGTGTGCTCGAGGCCGTGCGAGGCGGCAATGCGCGCGAGCAGACGGGAGGAGACGATGGAGTTGGCGAAGACGGCGGCACCGGGCACGATGGCGGCACCGGGCGCGACGGCGGCACCGGGCGCGACGCCGTCGTCCGCCGCAACGGTGCCCGAAGACCCAGGCGTGCCGGCAGTCCGGCCGGAGAGCCGCCGTGCAAGGTGATCGCCGAGCAGCGCTCCCACCTCATCGCCGCGCAACATCCGCCAGCTGCCGGTGGAGGGGTCCAGCGCGGCCACGGCGGCCCGGTCCGCATCGGGGTCATTGGCCAAGACGATGTCAGCCCCCGTATCCCGGGCCAGCGCGAGGGCCAGATCCAACGCGCCGGGCTCCTCCGGATTGGGGAACGCGACCGTGGGGAAGTCCGGATCGGGTCCCTCCTGCTCGGCCACCACGGCAATATCCTCGAAGCCCGCGCCGCGCAGCACCCCGACGGCGGTTTCCGCACCCACTCCGTGCATCGGGGTGTAGACAATCTTCACATCGCGGCAGGGGAAGGCCAGCGGATCCGCGAGGGAGCGCACGGCGTCCTGGTACCCGGCGGCGAAATCCGCCCCGACCACGGTCCAGCCTGTAGCGGCCAGCTTTATGCTGCCGGGCGCACCGACGGCAGCAATTTCCGCGGCGATCAGGGCGTCGGATGGAGCGACAATCTGTGCGCCCTGCCCGGCGTCCGTCACGGTCCGGCCGCCCAGGTATACCTTGTAGCCATTGTCCAGCGCAGGATTATGGCTGGCCGTCACCATGACGCCCGCGTCGCACTTGAGCTTCCGGACGGCGTAGGCGAGCACCGGCGTTGGCAGTGCGGCAGGGAGCAGAAAGGTCTCGATGCCGGCGGCGGTGAGGATGGCCGCGCTCTCGGCGGCGAAAATCTGCGAATTGTGCCGGGCATCGAAGCCGACGACGGCGCGCGGCCGGTAGCTGGGCTCGCGTTCCGCGCGGGGTGCGGCCTGTCCGGAAGGGTCTTCCGCGGACAGGGCGGCGGGGTGGTTCGCGCTCGCCTTCAGCAGGAATGCGGCGAGCCCGGCAGCGGCCCGGCGGACGACGACGCGGTTCATCCGGTTCGGGCCCGGGCCCATGGCTGCGCGCAGGCCAGCCGTGCCGAACTGCAGGCTGCCGCTGAAGCTGTCGGTGAGCTCCTGCTGCGCAGCGTCCTGAGTCATCGCCGCGCCAGCCGGACCGCCGATCGCCGCGCCAGCCGGACCGCCGATCGCCGCGCCAGCCGGTCCGTCGTCGTCCGCGGCTTCCGGTCCGTCGTCGTCCGCGACGCGCTCGCTCTCGCCCCCGGCCAGGGCGCCCTCGATACCGGTGCCCCCCGCCAGGGCTATCAGCGCTCTCAGCTGGGCGGCGGTCACCGGGTCCGAGTCCTGATCCGCCCAGACTCGGGCGGAGTGCAGCAGCGGCTGGAGTTCGGTGTCCGGAAGCGTCATGGATCCAACCTATCGCGGCCCGGGGTACGGCTCATCCCACGCAGTAGCGATGCGGCGAAAGCTGCGCAGACATCGGCGCCAACGTTGCGCAGGAGTGCATCCTGCGCAACGTTGGAACCCCCGGATGCGCAGAACGGTCCGCCCGTCGAACGGTCCGCGCCCAAAAGCTGCGCCTAGAGCCGGCCGATGATGTCCGCCAGCAGCCGGGAGATCCGCGGCCCGGCCGCCTGGCCCGCAGCGAGCACCTCCGCGTGGCTCAACGGATC
>JBBSSN010000436.1:0-1792 GCA_038242035.1 Actinomycetales bacterium | reverse complement strand
TTGAGGGCTGCTCGCCCGAGTGTCCGGGTAGGCCGCTAGAGGGCGTCGGCAACGGCGTTCGTAGATGGATGGCCGCTACTCCCGCCTCGGCAACGGCGCGGGATGACAGGACCCGGCGTATCGGCCAACCCATCCAGCCCCCGGAAAACTGAGCTGCACTTGGTGGGGCCGGAATGCCGTTCCCGCCGCATTGGGCGCACTCCAGATGCGGGCTGTGGATATGTTCCCAGCGATGTCGGCGCAGTGGCCTAGGGTTGGTGTCAGTCCAACACTCCACCGGCATGCAGGCAGCGGCGATGTCACCACGAAATACGTTACTCCGGTCCGAGCTGCCGGCGCGCGCTCCCGGGCGCACCAAGCGGCCGCGACCACGCGCGCTGGCCGTCGCCATCCCGGCGTTCGCTGCGTTGGTGGCACTGCTCGCCGCCCTTTACACCTGGGGACCGCTGAACCCGGTGTCCGCGGCGCTGGCGGGCCAGGGACCCTTGGTGCTGGAACCGGGGTGGGCCGGGTCGGGGAGCCCGGTGATCCGGGTTAAGCCGGCACTGGCATTGAGCGTACTCGACGTCCTGGAGGTGAAGGGCCGGGCGCCGCGGAACACCTATGACCGGCTCGCTTTCGGTGCGGCGTGGCTGGATATGGACCGCAATGGCTGCGATACGCGCAATGACATTCTGGCGCGGGATCTGACCCAAAAGCAGCTGGTCAAGGGAGCCGGATGCCAACTGGGATCGGGCAAATTGGCGGATCCTTATACGGATCGGGAGCTGAGTTTCAGCAGGGGGGCGCAAAGCAGCAAGGCCATCCAAATCGATCACGTGGTGGCGCTGGGTAATGCCTGGCAGACCGGTGCTCAGCAGCTCACGGACGAACAGCGGCAAAGCCTGGCCAATGATCCACTGAACCTGCTGGCGGTGGATGGGCCGACCAACGTGCAAAAAAGCGACGGCGACGCCGCGACCTGGCTGCCCCCGAACAAGGCGTTCCGATGCCGCTACATTGCCCGTCAGGTCTCGGTGAAGGCAGCGTATCGACTGTGGGTGACGCAGGCGGAAAAGGATGCAATGAAGCGCGTCCTGACATCCTGTCCACGACAGCCGACGCTGGAGTCCGGCTATGTACCGTAAGGCCGGCGGGGAAAACTGCGGCGGGGCGAAATGGCGGCGTGACAAAAACGATGGAATGATGCCTGTATGAGCAATATTCAGCACGTCGACCCTGTCAAGTCCGCCCAGGACAACCTGGATGAGGCCAACCGGCAGCTAACGCAGGCCCAGCGTGACTACACCAAGGGCGCCATTGATCAGCATAGGCTCACGCAGATCGAGGACCTCCGCAACACCGCGGCGCAGGATCTGCAGCGCGTGATGAAGGAGAACTAGCCAACGGACCAGTCCGCGGGGACGGGCAGGGCCGCGCCCCCGCGGCCAGTGCCTCGCGAGGCAGGGTTCGCCTGCAGTGCCTAGTAGCCCTGCATCGCGCTGCGGCTTTGCGTCCCGATCACGGCCAGCGTCAGGTCGGGATTGTTCTTCTCCACCCGACGCAGGGCCCAAACGTCGTTGAACAGCGCCAGGTATTCGCCGTCGGAGCGGAGCAGGACCTCGGCACCGTGCACCAGACCGAGCGTCGCGATGGAATCCACCGTCGTGAGCCGCGCCAGCGTGTAGGGCAGCCGTTCGAACCGCATGGGCGCATTGAATTCGTGCGTCATTCTGTCCTCCACCACCTCAAACTGCATCGGGCCGACGGCGGCGAGAACTGGCGCCTGATCACCGCGCAGGTCCGAGCGCAG
>JBBSSN010000435.1:0-1806 GCA_038242035.1 Actinomycetales bacterium | reverse complement strand
TGGCCGTCCTGGTTCCGCTGGCCGGAATCCGCGTGCTGGTTCCGCTGATCGTTGCTGTCGGTGGATTCCCCGGCAGCACTATCCCCGGCGTTGTTATCCGCAGCAGTGTTCCCCGCAGCGGAGTTGTCCGGGGCAGCCTGCTGCGCGGCCGGAGCCGATGTTTCCGCCTGCGCCTCGGGAGCTCCCTGAGAGCGGTCGGTGCGGGCTTCGCCGTTGCGTCGGTTACGGGAACGCGACGGACGGCGGTTGCCGCCGTCGTTTTGTGAGCCGTCGTTCTGTGAGCCGTCGTCTTGTGAGCCGTCAGAGCCGGCCACGACATCGGACTTAGTCGCAGAGTCAATGTTCTGATCCGCACGGTCCCCCTGCCCGGCACCGCCGGACTGAGCGGCACCGCCGGACTGAGCGGCACCGCCGGACTGAGCGGCACCGGACTGGTCGGCACCGGCAGCGGAAGCGATGACGCCGTCGCTCACGGCACGCCTGCTGCGGCCACGACCTCGTGCCGGGCGCTCGGCCGCGGCTTCGGACGGCGCTGCGGGAGCGGCATCGCTCACGTCAACGGCTCCGGAATCTAACTGGCCGCCAGCGTTGGACGCCGGCTGGTCCTGCACGGTTCCACTGGCGGTCGAGCCGTTTTGCGAGGCTCCGTTCCGGCTGGAACCACTGCGGGCCGAACCGTTCCGGCTTCCCCTGGTGCCGGCGCGCTTCACCGGCTCGCCGTCGGACGCTGCCGCTGACTCTGTTCCGGTCGACTGGCTTTTACCCGCCTCGGTTTCGGCGGCGGGCTTCGCGGAGCGGTCCGCCACGGACGAGCCGCGCTGGTGGTCTGAAATTGCGGAGACAAGGTCGCCCTTGCGCATCCGCGAGCCGCCGGTGATACCGAGCTGACCGGCCAGTGTCTGGAGCTGAGCCAGCTTAAGGCCGGCTAGTCCAGTGCTCTTTGCGGGTGCTGCATCAGCTGAATTGACGGTATCGCTCAAACCTGCAGTCAGGTTTGTGGTGTCTGTCACGAAGGATCCTTCCCCCTCGAGGGCGATCTGCACTGAGATCGCGGTGATTGGTCCCGGACCATCGCCTGTTGCATCTGTTGCGCAGCGGGCTGTGTGGTCTGGTCTCCGTGCCCCGTCACCGTAGATAGTGGCAGGGCCGGTAGTGGAACACCTTCTAGCTGTCATCGTTTCACCCGGCAACGGGTGCAGTTCCCTACAGATTTGTTCTGTGGTTACCGGCGATAGGCCTGTGAAGGTGGCATCGGCAAAAACTCGGCAATTCACGCGCGATAGAAATTAGCGTTACAGCTGCATGTTTTACACTAGGCGGTTGCTACCACCGATGCAGTTCCACTTTAGCACCATCGGAGTCAATATTGAGTCTCAGGACGCGCCATTGCGCGTATGTTTCATCCCCGGGGCAGGACGGCGGCTGGGCCGGCGCGCCGAAAGCAGTAATGAAGGCCACGGCCCGCTGTGCTTCGGCCTCGCCGTCGGCCAGTGTCATCACCGTCGGGCCGGCGCCGGAAATGAACGCTGCGAACCCCTTGGCCCGCAATCCATCCATCAGGGCAGCGCTCTGGGCCATCGCGGGCGACCGGAACGACTGGTGCAGATAGTCCTCGGTTCCGGCCAGTAGCAGCCCAGGATCATCCTTAAGCGCATGAATCAGCAGCGCCGTCCGTCCCGCATTGGCCGCAGCGTCCGCATGCGGAACAGCCGCCGGCAACATGGCACGTGCGGCCTCGGTGGAAAGCTCGACGGCGGGAACGGCGGCAATCGGGATCACCTGCGGCGACGGCGTGACGCGCGCGCT
>JBBSSN010000434.1:0-1812 GCA_038242035.1 Actinomycetales bacterium | reverse complement strand
TACCTACCGTGGGTCTGCTGCCGCGGATCTTCTCAAGACCGAACACCGCAATTCAATGGGAGTACCCAGCCACCTGTCCTAGCATGAAGGAATGAAGAGCCGCGGAATTTTGCGCGGGACACCTGCGCTGCTGGCACTGGTTCTGGCACTGGTGCTGCTGACCAGTTGCGGGTTACCGCAGGGGCGGGGAAGCACCGGTGGCTCCCCGGAATCCCAGCTGTCCCGCACCCCGTCGACCATCCCCGCGCCACCGTCCAGCACGCCCTCCGCGTCGCCATCGGCTACCCCACCGGCACCATTCACCGGCGACCCCACCAACTATCAGGCGATTGATGTGGCGCCGGCGGGAGCTACTACGCCCTCAGTGACCTTGGACTGGCTGCTTGACGGCGTAGATGCGTCGCTCAATCGCGTCTACCTGACGGCCGCAGTGCCCGCCTGCAACCGTCCGCTGCAGGCCATTATCACGGACGATCCAAACCGAGTTGCCCTCACCCTCGCCGGCGTGAAACCAACGCCGGGGAAGACCTGCCCGCACAACGTGGCCATATTCCACGGTTATGTGCAACTTCAGGAGCCCATTGGCACTAGGACTCTGGCGTCCGCACCGGCCGGTTAGCTGCCGGGCTCCCGATACCCGCCGCAACGGGCAGGGCATGCGCCTGGAGGCAAAGGAGCAAGCTTCGTCGTAGTCAGGACGGGCCCATCAGCACCGTGGTCTGCACGGTCGCAACGCTCGGTTGGGACGGCACGCTGCTAAAACCGAATCTGACCGGCGGCCGGATCTGTGCCAGCCCGCCGGCATCGCGCCCGTCCCAGCTCACCACGGCCGAATCGATCCGCCGGACATCGGTGACCCCATAAAGCTCCCTGCGTCCGTCCCGGGCGGAACCGGCGGTCTGGACCCCTGGACTCAGCCGGGCCGCCACCGGGCTGATGGCGCGCAGCCAGCTCGGGTGAACCGCCAAACGCCGCGGCAGCAGCGCCGCCGCATAGCCCAGCACGGACCTGGCGCCCACAACAGCGTCGATCCGCAGTGGCCCGGCTTCAACCACCAGATTCTCCGCGCCATTTCCCGCATCGAGGGAGGCCGTTACCGGCACCAGCCGTGTCTCATCAAACCCGTAGGTGCTGCCAATAAAGTCGGCTACTTCGGCACTCGGCGCCAGCAGAAACCTGCGTCCGGATGCCAACTCCACCATCACATCGGCGAACGGCCCGAAAGGCGACTGTGTCCACATGCCAACCACAGCGCGGAGACCGGAAGCTGTCCCCAGCCCCGCAATATGGCCGGAAAAAACCATTCGCGACCGGTAACCGGCGATGTCGTCACGCCCAATACATCAGTTGGTGTGGTGCGGTCCGGCCACGGCTTCGGCCAGTTTCCCGAGCGAGCCCTCCAGCTGGTGCGCCTCCACCACCGGGAAGGAGATCTGCCGCAGCACGTCCTTATCCGTCACCCGGCTCCAGTCATACGTGAGCGAGACTTTTGTGGAATCCGGCGCGGTCGCTTCCAGTTCCCAGATCCATTCCCAGCCGGCCGGTTCCTTGCCTGCGTCGGCCGTTTTCCACGCCAGCAGCTTGTTGGGATCAAAGCCCACCACATGGTTTTCGGTCTGGTACTCCCCGCCCAACTTGTCCCAGAACATGTTCATCGTGAAAACCTGTCCCACGGCGGTGATCCGGTCCGTCTTCTCATCCGACTGCACCATCCCCGAGCCATCAAGCTCGGCGTGCTTCGCCGGGTTGCTCAGAAACTTGAAAATCTCCTTCGCCGGGGCATCGATTACGCGGTCAACTGTCAGTTTTCCT
>JBBSSN010000433.1:0-1828 GCA_038242035.1 Actinomycetales bacterium | reverse complement strand
GGAGCAAGGGGGCGACGGCGGCGGGCCGGGTCAGTTGGCGAACATCGGCGCCCTGCTGGTCTCCGGTGGACACACGGAGATTTTGCGCGTGGGCAGCATCGCCGAGGACGTGCAACTGCTCGGCTCCACCATTGACGACGCCGCGGGGGAAGCCTTCGACAAGGTGGCGCGGCTGCTGGGGCTGAACTATCCCGGCGGCCCTGCAATCGACGCGTTGGCCAGGACCGGAAACCCCCGGGCCATCAAATTCCCCCGCGGGCTCAGCGTGCCAAAATACATGGGAACGCCGGCCGAACCAGGACCCCACCGGTACGACTTCTCCTTTTCCGGCCTCAAGACTGCCGTCGCGCGGTGCGTTGAGCGCTTCGAAGCCGAAGGCCAGCAGCTGCCCGTGGCGGATATCGCCGCCAGTTTCCAGGAGGCAGTGCTGGATGTCATAACCGCCAAGGCGGTGCTGGCCTGCCGGGAAAACGGCATCACCACACTGCTCCTCGGCGGCGGAGTGGCAGCAAATTCGCGGTTGCGTGAACTTGCCGGTCAGCGCACCAGGGCTGCCGGAATCCGCTTGCTGGTGCCGCGGCTGTCACTGTGCACGGACAACGGCGCCATGGTGGCCGCCCTCGGAGCGCAGCTGGTGATGCGCGGTGTCCGGCCCAGCGGCATCGCCTTCGCCCCGGATTCCTCCATGCCGGTGAGCAGCATCAGCCTCTGACACCGTCGTCACCGCAAAGGGTTCCGCTGCCCGGGTTCCGCTGCCCGGGATCCAACGGCCCGAGCTCCCGCGGTCTGGAGCCCAAAAGTCGCTAAGTGCCGTTATCCGGCCGTTTTAGCGGCACTTAGCGACCGTTCGGCCCGCTGGTGATGATGGATCCCCACGCGGGCGTGGCGTGCGGCACGCTCAGTTTTCCGCGGGGCCGGTCCGCATCCGCTGGATCAGATCGTCGACGACGGCGCGCAAATCGCCGTCGTGCGCTTTTGCAACCGCCCGCTGCCGCTGATAGCCGGCGCCCCGGCGGATAATTTTCTCCACATCGGCCAGCTCATCGGCGCAGTGCAGGCGACGGGCCACCGGCTCCAGCTTGTTCAGCAGCTCCAGCGTGTCCTCGGTGACCAGGCGTTCGTTGCCCGCGGCGTCCAGGATGATGATGGCGTCCAGACCGTAGCGGGCAGCCCGCCATTTGTTTTCCTGCACGTGCCACGGCGGCATCGTCGGGATGCTGCCGCCGTCGTCGAGGGTGCGGGAAAAGTCCTCGACCAGGCACTGCGTGAGCGCGGCGATGGCGCCCACCTCCTCGAGCGTGGAGAGGCCGTCACAGACGCGCATTTCAATGGTGCCAAGTCCCGGCACCGGGCGGATGTCCCAGCGGATTTCGTTGATCACATCGATCACGCCGGTGGTGAGCATGTCCTGCACGTAGGCCTCGTACTGGGACCAGCTGGAAAACTGGAACGGCAGCCCGGCCGTGGGCAGCTGCTGGAACATCAGCGCCCGCTGGGAGGCGTAACCGGTATCCTCGCCGTTCCAGAAGGGCGAGGAAGCGGACAGCGCCTGGAAGTGCGGTATGTAATTCACCAGGCCATCGAGCACCGGCATGGCCTTCTTGACGCTATCGAGCCCCACGTGGACGTGCACCCCGTAAATGACCATCTGGCTTCCCCACCATTGGGTGCGGTCGATCAGTTTGGCGTAGCGTTCCTTGTCCGTGACGGCCTGCCGGCTGGTCTGGCTGAACGGATGCGAGCCGGAACAGAGCAGCTCAACGCCCATCGGATCGGTCGCCTCGCGCAGGGTTTTCAGGTTCCGGGACAGGTCGGCCTTGGCCTCGGC
>JBBSSN010000432.1:0-1835 GCA_038242035.1 Actinomycetales bacterium | reverse complement strand
TAGAAATAGCCGTCCTTCTTGCGGTCTTCCATGGCGGCCTCGGAAATCCGGTCATCGGCCCGGGTGGCCCCGCGTTCAGTGATGGTGGAGGCCGCCACTTCGCGGACCACCTCTGCCACGGTGGCAGCGGCGGATTCGACGGCGCCGGTGCAGGACATGTCGCCCACCGTGCGGTAGCGGACCGTTTTCACGACGACCGCCTCGTCAGACTTGGGGGCGGAAACTTCACCGACGGCCCGCCACATGCCGTCGCGGGCATATACCTCGCGTTGGTGCGCGTAGTACAGCCCGGGCAGCTCAATACCTTCGCGTTCGATGTACCGCCAGATGTCCAGTTCGGTCCAGTTGCTGATCGGGAACGCCCGCACATGCTGCCCCACGGTGTGCCTGCCGTTGTACAGATTCCACAGCTCCGGACGCTGGTTGCGCGGATCCCACTGGCCGAATTCGTCCCGTAGGCTCAAAATCCGCTCCTTGGCCCGTGCCTTGTCCTCGTCCCGGCGGCCGCCGCCGAAGACGGCGTCGAACCTGTTGGCCCTGATGGCTTCCAGCAGCGGCGCGGTCTGCAGCGGGTTGCGGGTGCCATCGGCACGCTCGGCCAGCTCACCGCTGTCAATGTGGTCCTGAACGCGGCCGACGACGAGGCGCAGCCCCAACCGCTCAACGGTACGGTCACGGAACGCGATCACCTCCGGAAAATTGTGGCCGGTGTCCACATGGACCACGGGAAACGGGACCTTGCCAGGCCAGAACGCCTTCGTGGCCAGATGCAGCATCACCACGGAGTCTTTGCCGCCGGAAAACAGCAGGGCCGGGCGTTCAAATTCGGCCACCACTTCGCGGATAATGTGGATCGCCTCGGATTCCAGTACGTCCAGGGACGTCAGCGTGGGTGTGTTCGAAGCGGGCCATACCGTCTCCGGGGCGGCATGGCCGGCTTCGTATAATTCCGTCTGACTACTCATGCGTGCAGTCCGCATTCTGTCTTGGAGGTTCCGGCCCACCGGCCGGCACGGGGATCTTCGCCGGCCGCTACCTTTCGGGTGCACGGCAGGCAGCCAATGGACGGGTAGCCCTGGCTGAGCAGGGGATTGACGGGGAGTAGATTGTCCCCGGAATACTGCACCAGATCCTCGAACGTCCAGCCCGCCAGCGGGTTGACCTTGATCAACCCATTCGGTTCGTCCCAGGCGATCAACGCCGTATTGGTCCGGGTCGGTGCCTCGTCCCGGCGGACTCCGGTAAACCAGAGCTGATAGCCGGTCAACGATCTGCGCAGCGGGGCGACCTTGCGCAGTGCACAGCATCGGCCGGGATCGCTGCGGAACAGATCCTTGCCCAGCAGCGAGTCCTGCCCGGCCACTGAGTGTTCCGGCAGCACATCCACCACCTTGACCCGCAGGGCGTCCGCCACCTCATTGCGCATGGCGTACGTTTCGTTGAAGTGGTATCCGGTGTCAAGGAAGAGGACATCCACTCCCGGGAGCTGGCCGGCGACCAGGGCGGGGAGCACGGCGTCGGCCATGGAGCAGGCGACGGCAACGTCTCGGACCGTGAAGTTCCGCGCCGCCCAGGCGATGACATCCTCCGCCGGAGCATCCCACCCCAGCTCGGCACCGCCGGAGACCGCCAGTGCTATCAGCGACGCCCGGTCGCCGGGACGCGGGGTCACTGCAGCACCGCTTCGTCGGCCAGCAGCGCCCAGTGCGCAAATGACTCATCCGCACAGCGCCCGGCCACATAGGCCCGCACCACGCGTTCAACATAGTCCGGAAGCTCGGCCGCCGTCACCTTCAGGCCGCGGATCGTCCGCCCCAGCCCGGCCTCCTCCCGGT
>JBBSSN010000431.1:0-1838 GCA_038242035.1 Actinomycetales bacterium | reverse complement strand
GCGTCCAGCAGGTCCATGACGGCGTGGCCGGTTTCCACATCCAGGGCGCCGGTGGGTTCGTCGGCCAGGATCAGCCGGGGACGGCGCACCAGGGCGCGGGCGATGGCCACGCGCTGCTGTTCACCGCCGGAGAGCATGTGCGGTTGAGTTTCCGCGCGGTTGGCGAGCCCGACACGGTCCAGCATGTCCAGGCCAATCTGCCGGCGCCGCCAGAATTCCCGCCCGGTGCCGTACAGGAGCGGGGTCACCACGTTTTCCAGGGCGGTCCGGCCCGGGAGCAGGTTGAATTGCTGGAACACGAAGCCGATGCTGGCCCCGCGCAACCTGGCCCGGGAATTGTTGCGCAGCCGGTCCACGGGTTTGCAGTCAAAATGCAGGGTGCCGGTGCTGGGCGAGTCCAGCAGGCCCAGGATGTTCAGCAGGGTCGACTTGCCGCAGCCGGAGCGGCCCACGATTGCCAGGTGGTCGCCCACCCGGACCTGCAGGTCGATGCCGCGCAGGATGTGCAGTTCCTCATCGTCCGGCAGCAGCACGGTGCGGGTGACGTTCCGCAGGTCCACGATGGGCGGGTTGGCTGCATCGGAAAGTTCCGCGGCGCCGTGGCCGTCCGCGGCGGGGTGCAGCTCGGGATCCTGCCCTTTGGGGTCGTTGAAAATGCTGGTCACGCTCAGCCGCCTATCATGCCGAAGCCCGGCATCGGGCCTTCCGGCTGTTCGGCGTCCACACCGGGAACAAATTGCAGGACCTGTTCGCCTTCGGCCAGCCCCGAGACAATCTCCACCTTCTCGCCGTCGTTCAGCCCCAACACCACCTCGCGCTCTTGGGGCGGGGTTCCGCCGTCGGACGCGGGGATCCAGACGAGCCCCTTTTGGACGCTGCCCTTCACTGCCGTCACCGGCAGGGTCAGCACATTCTGCGACTCCCCCGCGGTGAGTGTGATGGTGGCCCCGAGACCCGGGAAGACGGCCACCTCGGCAGGCACGGCACAGCTGACCTGGCCGGTTGCTTCACCTTGGCCGCCCGGGCCCATGGCGCCGCCAGGCCCGGTGGCGCCGGGGTCGGGTTCGTGGCCGGACTGCTTGTTGCTCAGTTTCACGTCGGGGCAGGTGAAGGGTGCCGGGCCGTTCGTGACGGTGCCGGTGGCCGTGGCGGGCTTGCCCAGCAGCCGGAATTGCTGGGTGGTGGTCAGGGAGCCGGTAATGGAGAAGGTGCCGGGGTCCACGGTTCCGGCGTTGTCGCCAACGCCCACTTCCTGGTTCAAGAGCACCGTCAGGGTGTTCAGGGTGCCCGACGCCGGTGCAAGAACGTCGCTGTAGGTGTAGATCGGGGCCGGGGGTGCGGCCGGAATCGGATCATCATCCTTGCCCGGGGTGGCATCGACCGGGTCCGGAACTGCCTCGGCCCGGATTTGGAACAGCCTGTCCCCGGCGCTCACGACGGCGCCTTTGTCCACGAAGAAGTACACGACTTTTCCAGCGGCGGTGGAGCGGACCGGCACGGCCGCATCGCCCTGGACGGAGCCGGACACATCCACGGTGTTCGTCACCGTGCCGCGGGCGGGCTCAATGACGGGGATGTGGATGCCGCCACCCGGAACCAGTGCGTCACCCTGGTCCTTGAGACCGTCAAGGAAGGCCATTTTGACCAGTGCCGCGGCGATGATGCTAAAAACCAGCAACCACAGGATGGGAAAAACAACACGGCGCAAGACTCGCATGTACTCGTTCCTTCCGGACTCTCCCCACAAGTCCCCGGATGGAGAAGTGCATCCACCCAACTTAGCGGACGAACGGCGGCTTCCGCGGAAAGTTACCGTCCCAAAGCGGCGCGGCGGTCAG
>JBBSSN010000430.1:0-1846 GCA_038242035.1 Actinomycetales bacterium | reverse complement strand
CGCTCTGGCGTGACGGCACGGCGATCTACTATCCCATGCACGCCGAAAATTTCAGCCCATGGCCGCAGCTGAACCACCTGTTGGTGGCCAATGACCTGATGGTGCATCTGATTTCCTGGGGATCGGTCGCCATTCAGGTGCTGTTCCCGCTGCTGCTGCTGAACCGCTGGACCCGCCGCCTCGCCGTTCTCGGGCTGATCGCAATGCATGCCGGAATCGGCATATTTCTGGGATTGAGTGTCTTTTCCCTGTCTATGGTGGCCGCGGACGTCATCTTCGTGCGCGACTCGACGATCGAGTCCATTGGCCGCTGGTTCCGCGGCAGACATGGTGATCGCCGGCGCCGGCCCGAATCCCACGATGGCAGGCCGGGCGAGCGGCACGACGCCGAGCCGCCCGCCGAGCCGCACGACGCCGAGCGGTTGGGCGACGACGGGGGCAACGGCGCGCCCGGCCGCAACGCCGCCGACGTCACCAGCGCGGATCCAGCGGCACCCGCCTAGACGCGAGGGCGGCCTAAACCCCCAGTTCAGGTGCCGGCAGCGAGAAAACGTCCCTGAGTGCGGATTGCGCGGCGTACCAACCGCACAGTCCATGCACGGCCGGGCCCGGCGGCGTCGATGAGGAACACAGGTAAACTCCCTTCGCCGGTGTCCGCCAAGGATTCGTGGACACCACGGGACGCTTGATCAGCTGGCGCAGCGTTACTGCACCGGCGCTGAAATCGCCGCCAACATAGTTTGGGTTGTACCTGCTGTATTCATCGGCCGTAATGGAATTCCGTGCCACGATGACATCCCGAAAGCCCGGCGCGAAGCGTTCAATCTGGGCGGTGACGGCTTCGGTCATGTCCAGGCTGGACCCGGCCGGTACATGTGTATAGGTCCACAGCACCTGATGACCGGCTGGTGCCCTGCTCGCGTCATAAGGACTCGGCTGACTCATCAGCACATACGGGTTGGCGGGATGGATCCCTGCCGCGACCTCGGCCTCGGAACGGGCCAGCTCAGCCCGCGTCCCACCCAGGTGCAGGGTGGGGGCAAGCGCCAGCTCCGGATGACGCCAGGGAACCGGCCCGGACAAGGCAAAGTCCACCTTGCTGGCGGCGTTGCCGTACTGGAAGGCCGCCAGCGCGCGGAGGTAGCGCGCCGGCAGTTCGGCGGAAGCTATTTCGGCCAAAGACGCTGCGGAAACATCCAGCAGCACCGCTTTGGCGCCGGTTTCGGCCCGGGCCTGGGCCAGCGAGGAAATGGCCGTGTTGAGGACAATTTCCCCACCATGGGCCACCAGGTCCGCCGCCATGGCGTCAGCAATCGCCTGCGACCCGCCGACCGGAACGGGCCAACCGCGTCCATGCGCGTGTGCGCCCAACAGCATCCCGGCGCCGGCGGTGGACAACCGGGGCATCCGGCCGATCGAATGCGCATTGACCCCCGCAATCATGGCGGGGGCAATATCCTCCCGGAACCGGGCATTCCACAGCGGTGTGCCCTGCTCCAGGGTCCGCAGTGCGTACACCAGTGCAGCCAGCGGATTTCGCGGCATTCGCAGCAGCTGATGCTGGGTAAAATCCGTCACGCCGTCCAGCAACCGCAGAACCGGAGCAAATAGCGCCCGGTAGGCGGCGCCGTCGCGCCCCAAATACTCAGCGGTGCGGTCCAGATCCCGGTAGGCAATGCCCGCCCGGCCGCCATCGAGCGGATGCGCATAGGAAATCTCTGGTACGATCAGCTCGATTCGCCGATCCAGCTCAAACGCCTGGAAAAACGGGGAAGCGAGCGCCATCGGGTGTACTGCGGAACAGACGTCGTGCAGGTAGCCGGGCACGGTCAGTTCAGCGCTGCGG
>JBBSSN010000429.1:0-1850 GCA_038242035.1 Actinomycetales bacterium | reverse complement strand
TCGGCAAACGTCCCCGGATGCACCTCGGAGAGCAGACTGCGCTTGGGGTCCAGCGTCTCATCGCCGCGCCAGCCGGCGGTTGGAATCACTGAATGCACCATCACCTCGTGGCCATCCTCGTCGATGCCCGCTCCGTCGCAACCCAAAACCATCGGCAGCTTGTCGGCGCTCAGCCCCATCCCGCGCAGCGAAAACAGATCGTGATGGTTCAGCGCTGACGTCTTCAATGTGACCTTGACCCAGCCGGGCGGACCGGCAACGTCGTCGAGCTCCCCAACCGCCAATCCGGACAAGGGATCGTCGGCGGAAATGGCGGTCGCAAACACTGCACGCATAACAGGGCTCCTTTGGCTGGATGTACCTCGATCCTATCGATTCACCCCGCGCGGGACGGTCGACGGCGCCGCCAATACCGGTTAGGTCAGTGGCCACGGCGTGTGGGAGACTAGAGGGCGGATCTTTTCCAAATCGTCTTAGAAGATGGGAGGCAGCTATGTCCAAGCGTGCACGCAAGCGTCGTGACCGGAAGCGTGGCGGCGCAAACCACGGTAAGCGTCCCAACGCTTAACCTTGTGCTCAAGGCTGAAAGAGACCTCCTGAACCATTCGGTTTGGGGGGTTTCCTTTTGCCCGCGGACCCGCACCGGAGGGCACAGGCTGGTTTGAATCGAAAACCTTCGTTTTTAATCGTAAACTGACAGTGTGCCCCGATCCGCAGCATCCCGTACAGCGCACAGCGCGCTCGCTTCCGCGAGCCGAGTGCGCCTGCTCGACGCCATTCGTACCGGCGAGCAGGCACCGACAGCGGTCGAATTGGCCGGCCGCCTGGGCCTGCAGCTGAGCACTGTCCGGTTCCACCTGAAGGAATTGGTCCGCGCAGCCCTCATCGAAGCCGTCCAGAATGCCTCACACCGCCGCGGACGGCCGCAATTGCGCTACCGGGCTTTCCACCAGGCCCCGGAGTCGGACGGTTATCACCTGCTGGCGGAGATACTGGCCCAGTCGCTAACGGATCATTCCGCCCATTCCCCCGAGACCAAGGCCAAATCCGCAGGGGCCCGCTGGGCCCGACGGCAGATGGAAACCAAATCCGCCGACCAGCTGCATGAAGCCCCGGATCAGCTGCAGTCTGCAGCCGCCACTGTTGCCTTGTTCACCGAACTTGGCTTCGAACCGGAACTGGATCCGTCCGCAGCGACAGGAGCTGCAGAATCGTTGATCCATCTTCATGCCTGCCCGTTCGGCGCCATGGCCAAGGCCCAGCCGGGCATTGTCTGCGCGGCTCATCTGGGAGTTCTCGACGGCTATTTGGAAGGTCTTGGCGCCGACGGGGCCAGGACCCGGCTGCAGCCCTGGGCCTCCCCCGGAACGTGCTTGGCCGCAATCTCGTTGCCGGCACGTTCCGCCGTCACTTTTCCCCCGTCGAAGTCCCTAGGTTGAACGGAAGCAATGTTCCAGTTGGTAGTTCTCACAGCGGTACCCTTTATCTGGCTCGGCATGGTGGCCGCGACTTCTTTTCTCGAGACTCCACTGAAATTCCGGGCACCGGGCATGACCGTGGCGCTGGGCGTGGGAATCGGAAGGATCGTCTTCAAGGCGCTGAACAGCATCGAGGCCCTCTTTGCGATCGTCCTGGTAATTGCGGTGCTGACCAACCCGAGTGCCGCGCCCCTGACAGCCCGGGCGGCCCTCGGCGTCGCTGTGGCGGCCCTGGCGGTGCAGGTTCTGGTGCTCCGACCCAGCATGGCTAAACGAACACGGCCCCTGGCCCAGAGCGCAGCGATAACCGCCAACCCCGGCGACTCGGGGGGTTCTTCCAGCTCTCCGACAAATGTGACCGTCGCTGCGCAG
>JBBSSN010000428.1:0-1860 GCA_038242035.1 Actinomycetales bacterium | reverse complement strand
TCCGCAGGAAATTAATGAACTCGGCCTTGCAGAGCCGGCGGAAGGCTGTGGAGGAGAGCTCCTCCTGCTTTGCCTGCAGATACCGCCACAGGTTCAGGAAACCGGTGAAATCGGAGTTTTCGTCAGCGAACCGTTTGTGTTTTTCGGCGGCCAGCTGCTGCTTTCCACTCTCGGCCTGCGGGCGCTCCCGCGGATCCTGGATGGTCAGTGCGGCGGCAAGAATCATCACCTCGCGTGCACAGCCGCGTTTGCCGGCCTCCACAATCATCCGTCCCAGCCGCGGATCCACCGGCAGCTGGGCGAGCTGACGGCCGACGGCGGTGATGGTGCCTTGGGTGGTAACCGCGCCGAGTTCGCGCAGAAGGGTGACGCCGTCAGCGATGGCCTTGGAATCCGGGGGCTCCACGAAGGGAAAATCCGCTACGTCCTTGGGGCCCTGGGCAACCCCCATGGACGTCATCTGCAAAATGACGGCGGCCAGGTTGGTGCGCAGGATTTCCGGGTCGGTGAATTCGCGTCGGCTGGCGAAGTCCTCCTCGGAGTACAGCCGGATGCAGATGCCGTCGGAAACACGGCCGCACCGCCCGGACCGCTGATTCGCCGAGGCCTGCGAGACCTTTTCAATCGGCAGCCGTTGGACCTTAGTGCGGTGCGAATAGCGGGAGATCCGAGCGGTGCCGGGATCGATGACGTACTTAATGCCGGGGACTGTCAGGGACGTTTCCGCCACGTTGGTGGCCAGCACAATGCGGCGTCGGGCCTTGGGTCCCTTGCCCGGCGTGAACACGGCGTGCTGCTCCGCGAGGGAAAGCCGGGCAAAGAGCGGCAGGATCTCCGTCTCCCGCAGGCCGGAATTCAAGGGAGCTGATTTGGCCCGGCCGCGCAGGGCCTCGGCCGCATCGCGTATTTCACGCTCGCCGGAAAAGAAGATCAGGACATCGCCCGGCGTCTCCTTGGCCAGTTCGTCCACTGCGTCACAGACGGCGTCCAGCGGGTCGCGGTCCTCGCTGGTGCCCGCATCGGCGTCGTCGTCGTCCTCCATGGCCGTGCCACTGAGCGGACGGTACCGGATTTCCACCGGATACGTCCGCCCGGACACTTCAACGATCGGAGCCGGCCCCGCCGCGGTGGCGAAGTGCGCCGCGAAGCGCTGCGGATCAATCGTGGCCGAGGTGATGATGACCTTCAGATCCGGCCGCTTGGGCAGAATCTGCTTCAGATACCCCAGGATGAAATCAATGTTCAGGCTGCGCTCGTGCGCCTCGTCGATGATCAGGGTCGAATAGCGCCGGAGCAGCCGGTCCCGCTGGATTTCCGCCAGCAGGATGCCGTCCGTCATCAGCTTGATCTTCGTCTGCGGCCCGACATGGCCGGTGAAACGGACCTGAAAGCCCACCTCGGCGCCCAACTCGACGTCGAGTTCGCTCGCGATCCGCTCCGCCACTGTGCGCGCGGCCAGTCGGCGCGGCTGCGTGTGGCCGATCAGGCCCTTCTCGGCCAGCCCCAGTTCCAGGCACATCTTGGGGATCTGCGTGGTCTTCCCGGATCCGGTTTCACCGGCGATAATGGTGACCTGATTGGCGGCGATAGCGGCCATGAGATCCTCGCGGCGCTCCGAGACCGGCAGCTCGGGCGGGTACTGGATTGTCAAAGTCATTGTGCCTTCCAGTTTAGCGGGCCAGCGATGTTGCCGGGCCGGCACCAGTATGTTGCCGGTTGGATCAGGAAACCCGGGCAGAGGAGGAAAATCATGGCAGAGCTTGACTGGACCGGTGAGCTGGTGGAACAGCTGGACCGGCATTGGACAAACCAGGCCCGGCCGCGGCTGGATGGACTCAGTGATGCGGAGTATTTCTGGGA
>JBBSSN010000427.1:0-1867 GCA_038242035.1 Actinomycetales bacterium | reverse complement strand
GTCACGAGGACAACTGACCCGGCTGTAGACGCGGTTATTTCCCGGCTGGCCGGGCTGTCCCGGGTGCCGACGGCGGAACACGTCGCGGTCTACGATGCCATCCACGGGAAACTCAGGCAGGAACTTGATGCCGAGCCCGACGGCGGCGCAGGATCCCGCGGCGGCGCGGGGGAAGGCGGCGCTTGACCGTGGTACGGCTGGATCAGGAGCTGGTGCGCCGCGGGCTGGCGCGTTCGCGGACACAAGCGGCGGCACTGATCGCTGCCGGTCTGGTCAGTTCCGCGGGCACCGCGTTGGTCAAGGCCGCAGCCCGGGTTTCGCCGGATCAGGACCTGGTTGTGGAAAAAAGCGAAGGTCCTGAGTACGTCTCGCGGGCCGGTCATAAACTGGCCGGCGCCTTGGAGGCGTTCCCCGGCATTTCTGCGGAGGGAAAGCGATGCCTGGACGCCGGCGCTTCGACCGGTGGTTTTACCGACGTGTTATTGCGCCGTGGAGCGTCCGTGGTCGTGGCGGTGGACGTGGGGCACGATCAGTTGGTGCCGGCGCTGCGGGAGCACCCGCGTGTGCAGGTGCATGAGGGCCTGAATATCCGCTACCTTCGGGAATCGGACGTGGGTGGCCCGGTGGAACTGATTGTCTGCGACCTGTCCTTTATTTCTCTCACCCTCGTCATGGTTCCACTTGCCTTGGCCGCAGCCGAAGGTGCCGATCTGCTGCTGATGGTCAAGCCGCAGTTCGAGGTGGGCCGGGAACGGTTGAGCCGGACCGGCGTTGTAGGGTCCGAGCAGGAACGACGACGGGCCGTGGGCCAGGTTGCCGCAGCTGCAGCCGCCGCCGGGCTTGAGCTGCACGGTTTGGCAGTCAGCCCGCTCCCCGGGCAGGATGGCAATGTGGAATATTTCCTGTGGGCGGTCCGCCCAGTTGCCATGACCGTGCCTAAGATCGAGGAGCAGCAGGCAAGCGTACGGCGGCTGCTTGCGGAAGTTTGGCCTTCAATGACGAACAGTTGACCGGAAAGCGAAGCCATATGAGCAGGCGAGTGTTGATCCTGGCCCACACTGGCCGTGAGGAGGCGATGGCTGCTGCCCTCGAGGTCTGTCTCCAGTTGCAGGCGGCCGGGCTGATTCCAGTGATGTCGCAAAACGAAATTGGCGACATGTCAACGCATCTGGGCTTCATTGACGTGCCGATTGAAATCCTCGACGTCGACGTCACGCTGTCCGGGATTGAACTCGTGATGGTCCTGGGTGGCGACGGCACTATTCTCCGCGCTGCTGAGGAGGTCCGCGGCCAGGATGTGCCACTGCTGGGCGTGAATCTGGGGCATGTTGGCTTTTTGGCGGAGAGCGAGAGGGCGGACCTCGCCCAGACTGTTGAGTGGGTGGTGCGGCGCGAATATGTGGTCGAAGAGCGGATGACGATTGACGTCACCGTATGGGCACAAGGCCGGAAGATTCTGCACACATGGGCGCTGAACGAAGTGGCCATCGAAAAGGGAAACCGCGAACGAATGATCGAGGTTGTGACCGAGGTCGACGGCCGTCCACTGAGTTCCTTTGGCTGCGACGGCGTGGTGATGGCGACCCCGACAGGTTCCACAGCCTATGCCTTTTCCGCCGGCGGTCCCGTCGTCTGGCCGGAGGTTGAAGCCCTTTTGATGGTCCCGATCAGCGCTCATGCCCTGTTCGCCAAACCACTGGTGGTTTCACCGAAGTCGAAGCTCGCCGTCGAGGTCCTGACCCGCACCGAGGCACACGGAGTGATATGGTGCGATGGCCGCCGAACCGTTGACCTGCCGCCCGGATCGCGGATTGAAGTGACCCGTTCGGACCGTCCGGTGCGGCTTGCCAGGATTTACCAGACACCC
>JBBSSN010000426.1:0-1869 GCA_038242035.1 Actinomycetales bacterium | reverse complement strand
GACCTTAATAATGATCAGGTCCGCCGCACCGGCGCGGGCGACGGCCAGCGGGTCCGTTTCCTTGCGCACACTTTCATCGGCGGCGATCAATACCGGCACCCGGCGCGCCGCCAACGTCCCCCGGACGGCTGCCAGTGCGGCAATGTCCGGTACCGGCTGCTCGGCATATTCCAACCCGAAATCCGCCAGTCGCGTCAATGCCGGGACGGCCTCATCCACGGACCAGCCACCGTTGGCATCGACCCGGATGGCCGCGGCGGGCAAGGCCGCACGGACGGCCGAAACCCGGGCAACGTCGTCGTCCAGTGTTTGGCCAGGCTCCGCTACCTTGACCTTGACGGCCACGCTGGTGTCAAACGACGCGAGTATCTCCGGGACTCGGACAGCAGGCACCGCCGGAACCGTTGCGTTCACGGGAATCAGGGCGCGCCGCGGTTCGGGGAAGCCCTGCCAGCCCGATTCGATGGCAGCCGCCAGCCAGCGGGCCGATTCCGCGTCATCGTACTCGGTAAACGGGGCAAATTCAGACCAGCCGCGGGGTCCGTTCAGGAGCACAATCTCCCGCGCCATGATGCCGCGGAACCTGACCCGCATGGGCAGCATCACCACATGCGTTGCAGCAATGAGCTCGTCTAGATCGGGCAGCGGGAGCATTCATCCACTTTAGCTTCTGGTTTCTATCCGGGATGTCCCCGGGTATGCAGCCGGTGCCTGCCCGTACCGAAGAAAAGCCTGCACAGCTTGCTTCAATGAATGTATGGGAGCCTATAGGGGATGAGATCGAGCTCCCCGTCCCCCCGGAAAAAACGGCAGGCCCCGCAGGCGGCACAGCACCCCGGCTATTTTTGGCTGGCGGCTGCGATCTCGGTCATGGCCGCCATCGCCACCTACCTGTTCTACGTCCGCACCACCACCGGCCAGTATATTGACGAGTCCGCGCTGGATGAGGCCGCACATGCCCAGGCCAGGATCGGGACTCCGAGCGCCACCTTCCTCGATGCCCTGCCCGTTATCTCGGTGGTGATCGCCGCCGTCGTTGTGCTCTTCGTGACGCTGGCCCGGCGCCGCTGGCTGTCCGCTGGGATCGCGGTAGCCGCGATGATCGCGGCCAACCTGTGTACGCAATTGATCAAGTCATCGCTGCCGGACCGCCCGGACCGTGGCGTGCTGACTCTGGGGCTGAATTCGCTACCCTCGGGGCACAGCACCCTGGCGGCTTCCTCGGCCGCGGCTGTCTTTCTGGTCGTATCGCCGCGGTGGCGCCCCGCGGTGGCATTTTTCGGGGGCAGCTACGCGGTGTTTGCCGGCGTCGCGACCCTGATCAACCAATGGCACCGGCCCGCGGATGTGATCACCGCCTTTTTGGTCGTCGCCTGCTGGACAGCGCTGGCCGGGCTGGCGATTATGCGCACGGGCTCTAGCTGGAACGTCTGGGACGGCTATGGCGAACACTGGGCTGCTTCCCGGCTCTGGCCGTTCCTGTCAGTGCTCGCGGGAGTGCTGGCCGCAGCTCTGGCCGTCCTGGTGCTGCGCGAGCTCACACCCGCCGGCGGGAGCAAGGTCAGCACCACGGACTATTTCTGGACCGGTGTGGCCCTGATTGTGATCACCGGATACCTGCTGACCGTAGCCGGGACGCTCCTGTTCGGAATGGAAGCGCGCCGGCGGCGGCATTCGCGCCGGCCTAAGACATAAGGCCTAAGACCTGATCTGCCGCTGCATTGCGGAACCGCCATCCGGGGCGCTGCGGGGAATCCAGTACCACAGCGCCGCTGCCGCGACCATCCCGAGAACGCCCGTGGCGGTGATACCGACGGCGAGCGTGGCTATCGCCGTCAGCCCGGCGAGCAGGGCCGGCCCACCCGAGCT
>JBBSSN010000425.1:0-1872 GCA_038242035.1 Actinomycetales bacterium | reverse complement strand
TACTTGCCGATGTCCCGGAGAAAATCGATGGCGCTCATCGGCGCGGTCCAGTCCAGATTGTTAACCAGTCGCGCGGCGTTCTCACCCTCGAAACTCAGGAACCGCTGGATCTGCGCCCGCAGCGAATCAACCCACTGGGCCACCGTTTCCTTGGTGTTCATGGTCCGTTCCGCCGTGGGCCGCGGATCGCCCACCAGCCCGGTGGATCCGCCGACGAGCCCGAGCGGCTTGTGACCTGCCAGCTGCAGACGCCGCATCGTCAGCAGCTGTACCAGGTTCCCCAGGTGCAGGCTTGGTGCGGTCGGGTCGAAGCCGCAGTAGTACGTCACCGGGGCGCCGGACAGCAATGCCTCCAGCTCCCCCTCGTCGGTGGAGACCTGAATCAGGCCGCGCCATTTAAGTTCCTGCCAAATGTTGGCAAAAGTCGGATCATTGCGCTGGGCTGCGATAGCTGTTGGTTCTGGCACAGTTCAAAATTACCAGCCCGACGGCGGTTGGCCCGCCTTCGTTCCCCGCCGTCGTGGCGCTCAGCCCTCAATTCCGGCCGGAAGCGCCGTTGAGGTAATCAGCCGCAGCCGCTGCGTGGGCCTGGTCATCGAGACGTACAGGTCCCCCACTCTCCCGGAGCTGCCCGAAAGGAGCGCCGACGGCTCGACGATGATGACGCCGTCGAACTCCAGCCCCTTCGCCTCATGCGGGTCCATCACCACGATGTCCTGCTCAATCGAGCCTGCCCCGTGCCCGATTCGCCGACCGTAAACCGAGCGCAGCGCGTCGGCCGCGGCCCGGACCTGGCTGCGCGGGGTAATCACGGCCAGCAGGCCGCCGTCGATCGCCGTCATTTCCTCCGGCACGACTTCCACGAGCTTGGACAGCAGCGCGTCCGCCGTGACGCGATCGATCACCGGATCCCACAGCCCTTCGCGGACGGCCTTGGGCGCGGAGACCCGCTGACCGGCCGCGTTCGCCATCCGCACCGCAGCTTCAGCAATCTGCGACGGCGTCCGGTAGTTCACCGTCAGCTCCTCCAGCTGCCAGCGATCCCCCACGAACGGTGCCAGCGCCTGTTGCCAGGATCCGGCGCCCGAGGACGAGCTCGTCTGTGCAATATCACCGACAATGGTGAAGGATTTGACCGGGCAACGACGCACCAGCAGCCGCCACTGCATGGCCGAGAGCTCCTGCGCCTCATCCACTACAATGTGGCCAAACGCCCACGTCCGGTCCGTCAAGGCACGATCGGCAGGAGTGAGCCGGTTTTCCTGCACGGCGTTATGGTCCGCCAGGTCCTCCGCGGTGAGAATTCCATCCACGCCGGAATCCGCCATGGCCTGGGTCATATTGTCAATCGCCCGCTCGGCATTGGCGATGTCCCGCCGCCTTTCCGCCTCATGCGCGGCCTGGTTCCGGCCGCCGGTGGCATCCTGCTCGCCGAGCAGCTCGGCCGCCTCGTCCAGCAATGGAACGTCCGCCTCCGTCCATGGCGCATCCGCCCCGCGGCGCAGCAGCTCACGCTCGCGGGCGCTGAGCATCGGTGCCGACGCGTCCAGAACGGCCGGTTTGCTGAACAGCTCCGCCACCAGCTTTTGCGGCGTCATCGGCATCCACGCCAGGTTCAGCGCAATGCGGACGTCCCGTGCCTGCCGAACGTCCTCCGCCAGATACGCACGATCGGCCGTATTGCCGAAGCCCGACGATTCGATATGCTCCGTCAGCTGTTCGGTCAGCTCGCGCAGCAGAATCCGAACGAACGTCAGCCGCGCTTCATTGTGCGGCTTCCCGGTGGCTCGGGCCTTGTCCCGGGCGCGCCGGACCTGCCGCTGCGTCAGCAGCAGCGTAGTACCTTCGACGTCGAGCTTGGTATCCTGCGCC
>JBBSSN010000424.1:0-1880 GCA_038242035.1 Actinomycetales bacterium | reverse complement strand
TGCCGGGGCTGCATTAAGTGTCGGCTACGGATTGTTGTCCCGGCAACGTGACGCAATATTTCCGTACGTGACTTAGCATTTCGATTTCTTTTGAGCGCGTAAACGGCGCACCTACGCTCGAGACATGACACAGACAGCTCTAGCCGGAGCGATCCCGGAGTCCGTGGGCGCTGGCCGTCCCGCCCGTCCCGCCAATCCAGCCCGTCCCGCCCGTCCCGCAGCCAAGCCGCACGGCCAGTGGAAGGTGGACGGTACCGATCCGCTCAATGCCAACGAGGCGTGGAAACAGGAAGACGGAGGCCTCAGTTGCCGGACGCGCATCGAGACCATCTACGCGGCGCAGGGTTTTGACAGCATCAGCTCCGATGACCTGCATGGCCGGTTCCGCTGGTGGGGGCTGTATACTCAGCGCCGGCAGGGGATCGACGGCGGCAAAACCGCGACGCTGGAACCGGATGAGCTGCAGGACAGGTACTTCATGCTGCGGATAAGGATCGATGGCGGTTCGCTGAGCACCGAACAGCTGCGCGTCATCGGCGGCATCTCCACCGAGTTTGGCCGCGGCTCTGCCGATCTAACGGACCGGCAGAACATCCAGCTGCATTGGATTGAGGTCGAGAGCATGCCGGAAATCTGGCGTCGGCTCGAAGCGGTGGGACTGTCCACCACGGAGGCCTGCGGCGATGTTCCCCGGGTGATCCTGGGCAGCCCGGTGGCCGGGATCGCCAAGGACGAAATCATCGACCCGTCCGGGCTGATCTCCGAGCTCAGCGCCCGCTTCATTGGCGACCCGGATTTTGCGAATCTGCCGCGCAAATACAAGACGGCCATCACCGGGCATCCTTCCCAGGACGTGGTGCACGAAATCAATGACTTTGCACTCGTTGGGGTGCTGCACCCCGAGCTGGGCCCCGGCTATGACCTGTGGGTCGGCGGCGCTCTCTCCACGAATCCCCGGTTGGCCGAGCGGCTGGGCGCCTTCGTCTCCCCGGAAATTGCGGCGGATGCCTGGATGGGCGTCACCGGCATCTTCCGTGATTACGGTTACCGGCGGATGCGCAACAAGGCGCGGCTGAAATTCCTGCTGGCGGATTGGGGCACGGCGAAATTCCGGCAGATCCTGGAGGATGAGTACCTCGGGTACAAACTCCCCGACGGCCCGGCCGCGCCGAAGCCGACGACTCCCGGGGACCACATTGGCATCCATGAGCAAAAGGACGGTAATTTCTTCATTGGCGCCGCGCCCACGGTGGGCCGGCTTTCCGGCGAACGGCTGAGCGCGCTCGCGGACACGTTGGAAGCCCACGGTTCCTCCCGGCTGCGCACCACCCCGCACCAGAAAATCGTGATCCTCGATGTTCCCGGCGAACGCGTGGAATCCCTGGTCACCGAGTTGGAGAAGCTGGGCCTTAGCGCCCGTCCGTCGCTGTTCCGCCGTTCCACTATCGCCTGCACGGGTATCGAGTTCTGCAAGCTCGCCATCGTGAACACGAAGGACACGGCGGCGACGGCGATCGCGGAGCTGGAGAAGCGGCTGGCGGATCTGACCGACAGCGGAAGGCTCACGGACCCCATCGCCCTGCACATCAATGGCTGCCCCAATTCCTGTGCCCGGATTCAGACCGCGGACATCGGTCTGAAGGGCATGATGTTGCCAACGCCCGACGGCGATCCCACCCCCGGCTTTCAGGTCCATTTGGGTGGTGGGCTGGCCGCGGTGGACCGGGAGGAGGCCGGGCTGGGGCGGACGATCCGCGGCCTGAAGGTGACGGCGGCCGAGCTTCCGGACTATGTTGAACGAGTGGTGCGGGCCTATGTGGCCGGGCGCTGTGCGGATGAGTCATTTGCGCACTGGGCGCTGCTGGCCGACGAAGCGGTGC
>JBBSSN010000423.1:0-1892 GCA_038242035.1 Actinomycetales bacterium | reverse complement strand
CGGACAGGCCCAGGGCGCATGCGCCACCGTAGGTCGCAGCCCGCACGGCCTGCGCCACGGTCATGCCCCCGATCCGGCAGCCCATGGCCACGGCCAGGTGCATGCTGGTGGTCCAAGAACCCGGACAGACGTCGGTGGCAAGAGCCACCTCCATGCCCGCGGCATACAGCCTCCGGGGGTCCAGCGGTGCGGGGTGTTGCACCGCGAATTCCAGGCAAGGCATGTAGACGCCGGTCACCCCTGCTTTCGCGAGGGCACGCAGTTCGTCGTCGGTGGTGTAGTTCAAATGGTCGGCGCTGACTGCGCCCACCGCGGCTGCCAGCTCCGCGGCACCGGTGTGGCTGTACGCGTCCAAATGGATCTTTGGCCGGAGGCCATGGCGCTGTCCTTGTTCAAGAATTTTCCGGGACTGTTCTAAGGAGAAATAGCCCGTATCGCAGTAGACATCGTTAAACGCGGCGCTGCCTTCACGGCCCACCGCCGTGAGCTGGGCCAGGATGTCCTCGGTCCACGCCGCGCCGTCACGTTGCGGATCAATGGCGTGTGCGCCCAGGTATGTTGACATGATCCGGGCCGGCAACAGGCTGCCAAGGCGGGCATTCACCTCCAGCAGGCGCTCCTCGGTGGCTGTGTCAAGGCCGTAGCCGGTCTTGCTTTCCAGCGTCGTGGTGCCGAAGGAGATCATCTCCTTGATCCTGCCGGCCGCAGACTCGACCAGTTCGTCTACCGATTGCGCACGCGTGTCAGCCATGGTGCCCACAATCCCGACGCAGGCCCCGGCCGGCGGAACCTGGCCGGCCGCCCTTGCGGCATATTCGAGGGCGCGGTCGCCGCCGAAGACCACATGGGTGTGGCTGTCCACGAAGCCGGGCAGTACCACCTTGCCGGTTGCGTCGATTTCCCGGCGTCCGCTGAACCCGCTGACATCGCCGACGGCGGTGATGGTACCGCCGTCGACGGCTACCCCGCCGCCGGGGATGCGTCCGATCAGATCGGACGCATCCGCGGCGCAGGTGAGCAGCTCCGCCGCTCCGGTGATCACTAGATCAACGCGGCGCTGATGGGCTGGAGCCGGCATTTCAGCCCTGCTCCGGACCAAAGGTTGCCGTCGGGGTCCACCACAGCGGAATGGTGACGCCCTCGGCCGGACCGACTGTGTTGGCGACTTCCTTGGCCCGGGCATAGCCGGACTGTGCGTGCCGGACGACTCCGATGCCGCTGTCAACCGTCAGGCAGGCCTTCAGCCGGTAGGCGGCGGTGTCGGTTCCGTCGGCGATCATGGTGACGCCGGTGTGCACCGAGTCTCCCATCGCGTAGTTCGCCTGGATGGCGATCAGGTCGCACATGCCCGAGGCGTTGAGCAGGCCGTTGAGGTACGGCCAGTCGGAGATCAAATCGGATCCGTCGGGCATATTTTCGGATTCGAAGGTCGGATTGATGATCGAACCGGAGTCCAGATTATCCCGGGAGAACGCCACCGTTCCCTTTACCTCACCGCGCTGGATCAGTTCATTGACCGCCAGACCGAACTTCTTCCGCTGGCCGAAACCGAGGTAGCAGACCCGCGCGGGCAGTCCCTCAATGGGAATATGCTTCCGCGCCAGGGTGATCCAGCGGGTGGCGATTTCATCATCCGGAAACAGCTCGAGGACAAGGTCGTCCAGGCGCGCCAGGTCCTTCGGATCCCCGGAGGTGCAGGTCCAGCGGAACGGTCCGCGGCCCTCCAGGAACAGCGGCCGCAGGTAGGCGGAGACGAATCCGGGAATTTTCAGTGCGTCCTCGAAACCATGCAGCTGGCATTCGCGCCGGATCTGGTTGCCGTATTCAAAAGTGGGAACGCCGTTATCGAAGAACCGGTTCATCGCGGTGAGCTGGCGGACCATGGCAGTGCG
>JBBSSN010000422.1:0-1899 GCA_038242035.1 Actinomycetales bacterium | reverse complement strand
GTGACGGCCGAGGAGATCCGGGGGCTGCTGGCTCCCCGTTTTGAGCTATCGGCCGATCCCCGCGACCGCGACGGCGCACCGGCCGAACGGTACGAGGTGCGGCTCCCTGGTTCCACTGCGCTGCTGGGCACACTGGGCATTATCGCCTCCGTCACTGAACCGTTCTGCGCGGACTGCAAACGGACCCGGATCACTGCCGAGGGGAAGGTCATGAGCTGCCTGTTTTCCCGCACCGAGGTGGATCTGCTGGCCTTGCTCCGTTCGGAACCGGAGACACCCGCCGGCGACGACGCCATTGCGGCCCGCTGGCAGGAGGCCATGTGGGCCAAGCCAAAGGCGCACGGAATGGACCATACCGGTCTCGGCGACGCGGATTACGTCCAGCCGGACCGCACCATGAGCGCGATCGGTGGATAGATGCTGATCCGCTATTTCGCTGCTGCCCGCGCGGCCACGGGCATGAACGAGGAAACGCTTCTGCATGCGGGCCCCATCCGCGCCCACGATTTGCTGGAGCAGCTGATTGCCCTGCATCCCGTTTCGGCCACCGCCCATGCGCAGCCGCTGGCGGACCTGTTGTCCCGGTGCAGCTTCCTGCGTAACGAGACCGCTGTCCGGGATCTGACAACGGAACTGCTCCCGGACGACGTCGTCGATGTTCTGCCCCCGTTCGCCGGCGGTTAAGCCGGGTCGAGCGTGCACCTGACAGAATAGGGCCATGGACGTAGCTTTGGGGCTGCTGGCGCTGGTGGCCGTGGTGTGTGCCTGCAGCGCAGTGGGTCGGAAAATTGGCTTTTCCGTTCCGCTGCTGCTGGTTCTCGTCGGAGTGGCCGGGTCGTTCCTGCCTTTTGTCCCGCGGATTGCACTGAACCCGGATCTGGTGCTGATCGGGCTATTACCGCCGCTGCTGTATGCAGCCGCACTGCGGACCTCCATCGTCGACTTCCGCTCCAACAAAAGGTCCATTGCGCTGCTCTCCGTGGGTTACGTGATTTTCGGGACCCTTGCAATCGGACTTGTCAGCTGGTGGCTGTTCCCCGAAATACCGCTGGCCGCGGCCATCGCTTTGGGGGCCGTGGTGGCACCACCGGACGCTGTCGCGGCCACTGCGATTGCCCGTAAGGTCGGGATGCCCCGACGCATCGTCAATATTCTGGAGGGCGAATCGCTGGTCAATGATGCCACCGCACTGGTCTGCCTCCGGGCCGCCATAGCGTCGATCGGAGGCACCGTCTCCATAGTCGGGGTAGGTGCCGATTTCCTGCTCGCAGCCGGCGGGGGCGCCGCCGTCGGAATTGGCGCGGCCTTCGTCTTGCTGCAGCTGCGCAAGCGCACCCGTAATGTTCCGATTAACACGTCCCTGTCCCTGGTGGCCCCGTTGGTGGCCTATCTCCCCGCCGAGGCCATTCACTCCTCCGGCGTTTTGTCCGTCGTTGTTACCGGGCTCATCATGGGGGCCAAAGCACCCATGATGCCAGGCGGCGCGGCGCGGCTGAGCCAGCGCAGCAACTGGAACACTGTCCAGTTCCTCTTGGAAAATGCCGTCTTCCTGCTGATCGGCCTGCAGGTGCGGGCCATCATCGCAGCCGTCGCCGACGATTCCTTCGGCCCCGGCAGGATTTGGGCGGGCTGCGGCGTTATTCTGCTGGCCGTTCTCCTCTTGCGCCCCATCTGGGTTTTTCCCGCCACCTACCTTCCCCGGCTCATTCCCGCAGTCCGGCGCAAGGACCCGGCGCCACCGTGGCAGCATCCAGCCATCATTTCCTGGGCCGGTATGCGCGGCGTCGTGACCCTCGCAGCGGTTCTGGTACTTCCGGTCTCCCTTGCGCACCGATCCGTCCTGATCCTGGCAGCGCTGATCGTCGTCGGCGGCACCCTTGGGCTGCAGGGGCTCACCCT
>JBBSSN010000421.1:0-1902 GCA_038242035.1 Actinomycetales bacterium | reverse complement strand
CGGTGTCCAATCGCCCGCGGCGCGCAGCCGGCGGCATAACTCGATCCCATCCATCGTGGAGACACCGGCTGCGCGGGGTCCTGTTACCTCCCCGGTTCCGACGCTTCGGCCACCCGTCAGGCCGATGTCGACGATTGCCGCTACCGGACGCAGTCGGCGGATCTGCTGCAGGCCGGCTTCCCCTGTCGTCTCCACATGCACGCCGAACCCGGCCCGGCTGAGGTACAGTCGCTGCACATCCGCGATCGCCTGCTCATCCTCGACGATCAGCACCAGCCCGCGGGCCGACGCCTCCTCCGGGCCCGCGGCATTGTCCATGTCTCCATTCAACCGCTAAGCCGCCGCGAAGGACGCGCACCCCGGGGATTCTTTACCTCGCTCTTACATTGCCTTGACGTTTCTCGCATATAACCGCGCCATAGTTGGAGCAACGGCATTTCTGGAACGCCCGGATGCCCGTTCGAAGGAGCCATCATGAACAACAATTCAGAAATCACCCACTGGACCGGCGCACCGGCCGTCCGACCGCCGCAGAAGCGGACCGGCCGGCGCCGAGTCGCCGCCGCTGCTGCCGGAGCGTCCCTGCTCGCGGCCGGACTCTTCGGTGTGAGCGCAGCTTCCGCAGCGGATGCCACCCCATCGGCAGCCACACCCACCAGCGCTGCCTCCGCGTCCACTCCTGGTTCCACCACTGCCGCCGCAGGCCACGCCCACCAGCGCCATGCCACCGTGCGCGAGGAACTGCGGATCGACCTCCGCGCCAAGACGGGCTTCGGTGACACGGCACATGTGGTGGCCTATGGGCTCATCCACCACCCCAAGGCATTTGCGAAACTGCCGGTCAACCTCCAAACGGACCTCAAGGCGCTGGAAGCTGCTCCCGCGGCAGAGCGGGACGCTGATGCCGGAAAGATCAAGGACACCGCCCTGAACGGCGGCTATGGCACCGCGCTCCAGAACGAAGCCAAGGCAATCCAGACCAAGATGGCCCAGACCCCCGCCAACTGAGTAGCAGCATGTGCATTCAAAATGTGTTTTGAATGCACGTGCTGCTACTCAGTAGGGACGGACCGGTGCCCCTGTTGCCGTCAGCGGTGTGTCGGCCGCCGTTACACCGTCCGTCCGGAGACATGTCGGCCGTGCTGACGCCCGGCCCTACTGAGCTTCGAGGGCCACCAGATGACGCGGCCCAGGTCGTAGGCCAGCGCCGGGACCAGCAGCGAGCGCACCACCACGGTATCGAGCAGGACCCCGAAGGCCACGATAAAGGCGATTTGGACCAGGAACAGGATGGGAATGACGCCCAGTGCTGCGAATGTGGCCGCCAGCACGACGCCCGCGGAGGTTATGACCCCTCCGGTCACGCCCAGCCCGCGCAGGATTCCGGGCCGGGTGCCCAGCACCAGCGATTCCTCACGCACCCGGGTCATCAGGAAAATGTTGTAATCCACACCCAGGGCCACCAGGAAGACAAACCCGAACAGCGGAACTGCAGCGTCGGCTCCGGGGAAGTGGAAAACGTGGTTGAAGACCAGTGCGGAGACGCCCAGCGCCGAAAGGTAGGAAAGCATCACGCTGCCGATCAGCAGCAGCGGGGCAACGATGGAGCGCAACAGCAACATCAAAATCAGCAAAATCACCACCAGCACGAGTGGAATGATCTTGACCAGGTCGCTTTGCGCGGTGTTGTTGGTGTCCAGCGCTATGGCCGTAACTCCACCCACCAGCACGCCCGAATCCAGCGGCGGGAGCGATCGGCGCAGATCGCGCACCACCTGCTCCGCGGCCGGAGATTCCGGCTGCGCCCTAAGGGTCGCATTGATTAATACCTTTCCGTCTTTGACGATGGCAGGCCCGGCCTCGTCCGCGGCCGCCGGTCGTTTACTGCCGGTATAAACGGTG
>JBBSSN010000420.1:0-1917 GCA_038242035.1 Actinomycetales bacterium | reverse complement strand
TCGCCGATCATCGGATTCGGCAGCACCCGCGACGTCCAAGGCAGCTTCGCGTCGATTGCGGGAGGGTCCACGCCCGGCTGCCCGGCGTGTGCCGTGCCGCCGTTGGGTACGCAGGGTCAGTTATGGCTGGTCATTTTTTCGCAGGGCCTTGTTGGTGCCGGCTTCTTCCTGTTGTTCTTCCTTTCCCGGATCCGGGCGCACTGGCGCGCCCGTACCCCCCTGGAGCTGGCCGGAGCCACGATTCTGCTGTTCTTTGTCATCCAGATGTTTATTTACGACACCCTGGGTTTGCCTCTTTTCACGATTATGATCGCCTTGGGATTGGTCTGGCGGGAACGGTCCCGAACGGTAGGGGTTGCCGACACCTCGCGTAGTTTGGCCGATTTCGTGGCCACGGGTAGACGGTACGTGCCGGTGGTACTGGTGTGCAGCCTCGTTGGCGGCGCAGCAGGACTGGCCATGACATTTGCGCAGCCGACAACTTACGCCTCTGCCGTGACGCTGCTGCTGGCACCGTCCCCGATGTATCTGTCCTCCGATGGCACGGAAGACACAAAAACGGGCCAAATCACCATTGATACGGAAGCCGCTCTGGTGCTGTCCCGCCGGACCGTCGAGATGGTTGACAGCTCTTTGGGTCTGAAGGATCCGGATGCCTTGCGTTCCCGGATCAGCATCACTGCGGCACCCAATACGCTTGTCCTCACGCTGAACTACTCCGACGATTCCCCGGCCCGCTCACTGAGCGGTGCAAAGGCCCTGGCAGAGGCCTATCTAAGTGTTCGCAGCGATGGACTGTCGCAGCGGCGGGATCAGGTGCTGCGGGCTCTGCAGGACCAGCTGGTCCGGCTACAGGCCACCAGCGACACGAGCGCAACCCCCATAACGGCCAATAGCCAAGTCAGGTTTGCCTATATCTCCGGAGTTTCCGAGCGTCTTCACGCCGCCATCGATAACCTGACGATGTCAACGACCACGGCCGGAGAAGTGATCCGGCCGGCCAGCGTCAGCAAAGTCCGCGGCCAACCGGAGGTCTACATTGCGTCGTCGGCGCTGATCGGATTCCTGACTGCTGCTGCGCTGGCTCTCGCCGTCGGCTTTGTCCGTGTACATGGCCACGTTACGCCCGGACGACGGCGTCGGTGGCCGGACCTGGTCTTGGGTGGAAGCCGCGGATTCTCCCGCTCTGCCGACCGCGCCCTGCGAAGAACGGGAGCGCCGCCAGATGGATCCCGCTGATAGCCCTACCGGCCTGACTCCATCCAGTACTGCAGCCGCCCAGCAGCACCTTCCATGACGAACAACCGAACCGGAGAACTTTCCATGTCCCATTTTGTCTCGGAGCCTCAGCCCCCAACGGTTGGCCCGGAAAGAAAAAACCAAACCCGCACTATGCTCTTCCGGGCAGCGGCGGCGCGCTCCTGGCCGATCCTGATAGCGCTGACCGTGCTCGGGGGTCTGGCCGGAGCCGCCGTCGGAGCCACAGTCTCCGAGTCGCGCACTGCAACTGCGGTCATCTTGTTGAATCCGTTGGATGGAAATCCGTTCTATCCCGGTACCCGTGGCGAGTTGCTGGTCAATCTCTTTTCGGAAGCGCAGGTCATCCGCTCCAACACGGTCGCCAAAACGCTCCCGGATGCCACCGCTACAGGAGCAACCGCCGAACAAATCCTCACAAACCTATCCGTCTCCGTTCCGGCGAATACACAGATCCTGCAAGTGAGCTATTCCAGCGCCGATCCGGCCGTAGCGCTCGGGCGGGCGCAGGGTTTCGCTGATGCATACCTTGCTTACCGCAAGGCTCGGGCGGCGGCCTCAATCGCCAGCCGTGTTGACGGGACAAAAGCAGAGATCGCCGCACACGAGACGGATCTGACCCGCCTGACGGCCCAGGTCGCAGCTGCACCTATAGGCTCC
>JBBSSN010000419.1:0-1930 GCA_038242035.1 Actinomycetales bacterium | reverse complement strand
TGGAATCGCTCAATGCTTCGATGGCGGTCGGCATCAGCCTGTATGAGATCTCCCGGCAGCGCTCGGCCACCCTCTGAAGCCTTCCATGACCGAACCACGCGTGCACACCGTGCGCCCCGACGCAGCTGAAAACCCCGACGCCGCTGAAGACCCTGATGCAGCTGAGGACCCTGACGCTAGGGAAAACCCCGTCGCAAAGCCTTTGGGAGCGGCACAGTCGCGCCCGTTTCCGCTCGGTCTGAGCGAGCCGTTGCCGTCCAGGAGACAGGGCGAAGGCAGGCAGAGCGACGGCAGGCAGAGCGACGGCAGGCAGAGCGACGGCGGCGCGGGAAGCCGCGTCAACGTTGCCGTATACGCTCCGGGACTGGACGACGTCGAGATGTACGTCCAGGCACCCGGAGGCTCCTGGCGCCACGAGCTGCTTGAGGATTGCAGTGATGGCGTGCATCACGGCACCGTGACCGGCGTCCCGGTCGGAAGCCGCTACGGGTTCCGGGGCGTGCGTGCCCCGGCCGGAGGCGGTCCGGAAAAGTCAGCTCCGACGGATATCGAGGCCTTGGACTTCGAGGCGGCGGGCTTCGATCCGGAAACTTCGCAGCTGTTGCTCGACCCGTACGGCCGCTACATTGATGAGCGTGCCGTATCAGGCACCGTCCTGTACAGCTCTGTGCGGATGGGCAGCGCCTTCGACTGGGGCCAGGACGCGGACACAGCTGAGCACACGCCGTGGCGGAATACAGTTATTTACGAGGCCCATGTCAAGGGCCAGACCATGCTCCATCCTGAAATTCCCGCGGAACGGCGTGGTAGTTACGCGGGCATGGCGCATCCGGCAATGATCGGCTACCTGAGCGCCCTCGGCATTACCGCCGTCGAGCTTCTTCCCGTGCACTTCCACATCGACGAGCCGCATCTGCAGACCCGGGGACTGAAGAACTATTGGGGCTACAACACGCTGGGCTACTTCGCCCCGCAGGTCTCCTACGCCAGTCCTGCTGCCCGGGCAGCCGGCCCGCAGGCCGTGCAGGACGAGCTCAAATGCATGATCAAACTCCTGCACGCTGCGGGGATCGAGGTCATTCTGGACGTCGTCTACAACCACACCGCTGAGGGCCCGGCGCAGCTGCCGGCACTGTGCTGGCGCGGACTGGGCGACGACACCTATTACCGGCATGCGCACGGCGGCTACGCGGACAGCACGGGTTGCGGAAACACAATGGATTTCAGCGAAATGCGCGTGGTCCAGATGACGCTGGACTCCTTGCGTTATTGGGTCGAGGAATTCCACATTGACGGATTCCGCTTCGATCTGGCGGTCTCACTGGCCCGCAACGCAGCCAACGAGTTCCGGGCGCTGCACCCCTTCCTGATCGCGGCCGCCACGGATAAAGCACTGGCCGGGATCAAACTGATCGCCGAGCCGTGGGACCTGGGCGCCGACGGGTGGAAGACCGGCAGATTCCCGGCAGGCTGGGTGGACTGGAACGATCACTACCGGGACGCGGTCCGTGATTTCTGGCTGTCCGATCAGGCCGCCCTGGCCGCTGGGGAGACCGGTGGCACCCTGGCTCCGCTGGCTGACTCCCTGGCGGGCTCCGCGGACCTTTTCGCGCCGTCCGGACGCAGCCAGCTGGCTTCGATCAATTTCGTCACCGCCCATGATGGTTTCACTCTGGCCGACCTGGTTTCCTACAATCACAAGGACAACACGGCCAACGGTGAGGACAACAGGGACGGTCCGGATCGTAATCGGAGCTGGAACCACGGCGCGGAGGGGCACACCCTTGATCGTGGAATCCTGTCCGCGCGCTCTCGAACGTCGCGGAATTTAATGGCAACACTGATGTTGTCCCTCGGGGTCCCGATGATTACCGCCGGTGACGAACTTGCCCGCAGTCAGCGGGGAAACAATAACGCTTACTGCCAGGAC
>JBBSSN010000418.1:0-1976 GCA_038242035.1 Actinomycetales bacterium | reverse complement strand
GCTTGCTCCGATTGCCCTGCCCCGCCGAGTGCATCCGCCCAGAAGGAGGAGTTTGGCCGGCCGCCCGCATCGGCGTCCAGCATGGAGATCTCCGCACTTTGAGCAATATCGCCCTGCAGCACCAGCCGGACCACCAACCCCGCGGGCCAATCCGGCAGAGCCGGTCCCAGGACCAAATGCAGCTGATCAAGCTTTAGCCCATCGCGGTCGGCGCCGCGGTCCGCCATCGGCAGGCCGCCCGGCAGCTCCATGTCCATCCCGGACATGTCCATGTCCATACTCGAGTCCATGCTCGAGGCGCCCATGTCCATGCCGGGCATCGCGGAGTCCGTGTTCGCGTGCTCTGCCGTGCCCGACTTACTACTGTCGTCACTCGCTGCCCCGTCTTTTGCAGCCCCGTCTTTTGCAGCCGTGTCTTTCGCAGCCCCGTCTTTTGCAGCCCCGTCTTTTGCAGCCGTGTCTTTTGCAGCCGTGTCTTTCGCAGCCCCGTTGGTTTCATTGTTTGTCTCGGGGGCGTCCGACCGGTTGACTTCCGCACGCCGGAGCCCTTCGACGTCCCGCAGGGCTGCGGCCGCCGCGTCCAGACTGCTCGTTGCCCCTTCCGGGACAGCAATCAGCATGCGGGTCCGCGGTGCAGGCAACTGGTGCCATACCCGATCTATCGCCTCGGTGAATTCGGTGCTGCCGTTTCCGCACTGCACCAGCATGTCCGCATCGGCCGGGCTTAACGCCTCTCGCCAACCGCGCTCGCGGATTTGCTGCTCCACTGCCAGGCGCACCGCCGTGAAACCCGGTGCAGTGATCACGAAAGGGTGCGGAACGCCGAGCGCGAGCAGCCGGGCGGTCAACTCCACCGGAACGCTCCTTCCCGCCACGCGTAAACGACTGCGGAAAACAGCACAGCAAGGAAGGCGAACATTTCCACGACTGCTCCGGCACCCATCCGCCCCACCACCAACACCCAGGGATACATGAAAACCATCTCCATATCGAAGGCCAGGAAGAGCACCGCGACTGGGTACCAACGCACATGGAAACGGGACACGGCATGTTCAACGGGAACCATCCCGGACAGGAATGGCTCCCGGGAAAGCGGCTGGCGGATCACTCGGACCGTAGCGGACAGCACGCAAACGGCCAGGATAATGACCGCAGCGATGCCAAAGACCAGCAGAGCTGCTCCGAATTCCATCCCGTCCCCCTTCGTGGTTTCGCCTTGTCTTCGGTCCACGCGGTCCTGGTTCCACACGGTCCTGGTTCCACACGGCCGCCCTGCGCGCCTGCGCCATTCGTACTTGTCAGTATTACTTGCCGAACCGCCGCAGGCGCAAGGAATTGGTGACCACAAGCACCGAGCTGGCGGCCATGGCGGCGCCGGCGATCATCGGATTCAGCAGTCCCAGCGCGGCGACCGGGATGCCGATGGCGTTGTAGAAAAAAGCCCAGAAGAGGTTCGTCTTGATGGTCCCGAGGGTTTTGCGGGACAGCTCGATGGCCTGCGCCACTTGGGCGAGGTCATTGCCCATCACGGTCAGATCCGCCGCCTCGATCGCGACATCCGTGCCGGATCCCATGGCGATGCCCAGATCAGCCTGCGCAAGCGCTGCTGCATCGTTGACGCCGTCGCCGGCCATCGCTACCGTGGCGCCTTCGGCCTGGAGGCGCTTGACGGCGTCGACCTTCCCTTGCGGCAGCACACGGGCATAGACATCCTCCGGTGCGATGCCGACGGCGGCAGCCACCTGGGCTGCGGCGGCGGCGTTGTCCCCGGTGAGCAGGATAGGCCGCAATCCCAGCGTCTTGAGCCGGGCAATGGCGGCGGCTGATCCGTCCTTGATGGTATCGGCAAGGCTGATGATGCCCTCCGGGGTTCCGTCCACGGCCACCCAAATGGCGGTGGCGCCGGTCCGCTCCGCGCTTAGCAGCGTTTCCTGCTGGGCATCAGTGGTTGGGACCCCGTTTTCGCCAAGCCACTC
>JBBSSN010000417.1:0-1984 GCA_038242035.1 Actinomycetales bacterium | reverse complement strand
GCGGCAATCGTCGACATCGGCCTGACGGGTGGCCGAAGCGTCGGAACCGGGGAGGTAACAGGACCCCGCGCAGCCGGTGTCTCCACGATGGATGGGATCGAGTTATGCCGCCGGCTGCGCGCCGCGGGCGATTGGACACCGTTAATCTTTGTGACCGCCCGGGACGAGGAGGTCGATAAGATTCTGGCGTTGGAACTCGGCGCCGATGATTACCTGACCAAGCCGTTTTCGCCCCGGGAACTTGTCGCCCGTCTCAAGGGTGTGTTGCGGCGCGCGGCGGGACCGGCAAACAGCGAGCTAATCCAGGTCGGCGCCGTGACCATGGATACCGGGCACCGCAGTGTCAGCGCAGCGGGAATCCCCGTAGAGCTGACGGCCAGGGAGTTCGACGTCTTGGCCTATCTGCTGACCAGCCCGGACCGGGTCTACACCCGTGAACAACTGCTTTCGGCGGTATGGGGTCAGGCGAGCTACAGCGCCGGCCGCACGGTTGATGTGCACATTGCACAGGTCCGGGCCAAGCTCGGTGCGGCCAGCCCGATCCGTACCTTGCGCGGAGTTGGCTACACGGCCAGTGGGGAAAGGCGGACGCAATGATGGCCTGGCTGCGCTCGTTGGCGGGCCGCGTCACCCTAGTGACCGCCGCCGTCGCCGTTGTGACAGTGCTGGTGACGGGGATGGTGGGGTTCCCGCTGATCCGTGCCGCCGCCGTCGAGCAGGCCAGGTTGGAACTGTCGCGGGACGCTGACGCGTTTGCGGCCACACCGGCGGCGTCGCAGGCGCTGGATCTGCGTGAACGCCACCTCTTGGGACCTGCAAATTATGATGTCTCCTCGATCAGTGCCGATGGCGTCGTCAGCGGACCCGCACGCGCACTGCTCAGCACCGCCGAGGTCGCGCGTGTGCTTTCCGGGACGAGCCTTTCGCGGACGGCCACGACGGATTCGGGCGCACTGTTACTTCAGGCCCGTGCCCTCAAACGTGGCGGGGGCCTGGTGCTGACCCGCTCGCTGGCCGACGTCAATGCCGCGTCCGCGCTGGTGTTCCAGCGTACTCTGCTGGCGCTTGCAGCAGGCCTGCTGATTGCCGTGGCGGCCGGCACGCTGTTGGCCCGCAGACTGTCCCGTCCACTGGTCAGGACGGCGGCTGCGGCCCGCAGGATGGCTGGCGGTGAACGCGCGGTGGACCTGGTTCCCGCCGGCGTTACCGAGGTCCGGGCGGTTGGTGAAGCGGTCAATACGCTGGACCACGCGCTGGTGGCCAGTGAGGCCCGGCAACGCGAATTCCTGCTCTCGATTTCGCACGAGATCCGGACGCCGCTGACAGCTATGCGCGGGTACGCCGAAGCGTTGGAGGACGATTTAGTACCGGCGCCGGAGGTCGCTGCTGTAGGACGCACGCTGGCGGCGGAAACAGCCCGGCTGGATGCTTTCGTCAAAGACTTGCTGGAGTTGGCCAGGCTGGAAGCGGACGATTTTGCAGTGGAGGAAAGGCCGGTGGACGTGACGTTGCTGCTGCAGCAGGTTCAGCAGGCCTGGTATGCGCGCGCGGCACAAAGTTCCGTCCGACTCCAGCTGACGCTGCCGCATCCGGCCGGCTCGGGTCCTGACCCGGCCCTTGTGGTGCTAACGGATGCTCAGCGGCTTCGGCAGATCCTGGACGGACTGGTGGAAAACGCACTGCGGGTTACTCCGGCCGGCGGCCTGCTGCTCCTGGCGGCCCGGCTGGAGCATCACGGCGGGTGGGGCGAAGCGGTGGCGATCGATGTTCGGGACAGTGGACCGGGGCTGAGCGCCGAGGACGCCGCCGTCGCCTTTGACCGTGGCGTGCTCTACCGTCGCTACGCGGGCCAGCGACCAGTGGGCAGCGGGCTGGGCCTATCCATCGCGGCCCGACTCGCCGATCGGCTCGGTGCACGGCTTACGGTTGAAGCTCCGGAGGACGACGACGGCGAAGTCAGTTCCGGTGGTCCGCTCGGCCGGGC
>JBBSSN010000416.1:0-1993 GCA_038242035.1 Actinomycetales bacterium | reverse complement strand
TCTGCTGGATCCCACAAAATTCATTCCGGAGGAACTAGCGCCGGTCCAGCCGCTGGGGCTGATGACGCTGAACGCCAACCCTCAGAACTACTTCGCCGAGACGGAGCAGGTGGCCTTCCACCCCGGCCACCTGGTACCCGGCATCGATATCAGCAATGATCCTTTGCTGCAGGCCAGAATGTTCTCCTACCTCGACACCCAGATCAGCCGCTTGGGCGGCCCGAACTTTGCCCAGATTCCGATCAACCGGCCGCAGGCACCGGTCAACGATATGCTCCGCGACGGTATGCATCAGAGCGCGGATTACGCCGGCGTCGCCCCGTACCGTCCGAATTCCCTGGACGGGGGCTGCCCCTTCCACGCCGGCAGCCAGGACGCCGCGTTCATCGACATCCCGCAGGCCGTGGCCGCGGGCGCGAAGGTCCGCGGTGCTGCCGCCACCTTTGACGATCACTTCAGTCAAGCCACTCTGTTCTACCGCAGTCTGACCAAAGTGGAGCAGTCCCACGTCATTGGCGCTTACACCTTTGAACTTGGAAAGTGCTACGAAACGGCTGTCCGGGAACGCCAGTTGAAATCCCTGGCGAACATCGATGCAGGGCTCTGTTCCGGAGTGGCCGAGGGACTGGGCCTCTCGGCGCCCGAGCCGGACAAGCAACCGGGTAATCCGCAGCCGAGCCCGGCCGTATCCCAGATCGGCCGGAAGTGGCCGACGGACGGGCGCGTTATCGGCCTAGTGACTGACAGCGGCACCGACGCGGACAAGGTTCTCACTGCCCGCGACGCGATTACGGCGGCGGGCATGGTGCCGCTGATCATCGCTCCGACGGGCGGCATGCTCACGACCACCGATCAGCCGGTGCAGCGGAGCTACGCAACCGCGCATTCCACCGAATTCGATGCTCTCCTGCTGGCAACGTCAGACACAGGCGGACCCGTGGATCCTCGGATCCTCCTGATGGTCAGCGAGACCTTCCGGCATGCCAAAGCGATCGGCGGCTGGGGAAGCGCGGCAGCGGTACTGGCCGCGGGCGGAATCGACGAAACCGCAGAAGGGCTGGTGCTTGGTGAGCCCGAGGACGTGGTGACGCAAGTCGGTGAACTGCTCACCGAGCACCGGGTCTGGAAACGGTTCAGCGACTTGGCCGGCTAAGGTTCTTTGACCGACCAAGGCTAAGAGCATCAGCTCGACTTCCCGGTATTGCCCTCCTGCGGTGCGATGCTGGTTTCGTCCCTCGGTCCGGAGGCGCCGGTCGGGCGGCCCGAGTTGCCCTTGCGCTCGGTATCTTCCCGGCCCGCCTCTTTGCCGTCCTTGTCCGCCACGTCCTCAGCGCGCCTCCCGATGCTCTCGCCCACATCTTTGGGAGCCACTGCTCCGTCCTCCGGTGTTGTATCCGATCCGGGCCGGGCCGGCTCCTTCAGGGGTTCCTTGCTGCCCATCGCCCGGGCGGTTCCGTCCCTGGGCCCGTTACTCCCGTCGGTTCTGTCCCGGTACGGCGGGACCGCGCTGTCGCCGGTGTCGATGTCGCCGCCGGGTGCGGGGTTCGGGCCGCGCCCATAATCGTTGCCTATGCGGTCGCCTTTCGGCGTGTTCGTCCCTGCCATGGGGTCCTCCTCGGCATTGCCCACGGTAGCCTGCGCCCTCAACTTCGGCCGCGCGGGCCGCCTTTTGATTTTGCATAAAATTCGCGCGGCGAGTACTTCCAACCTCACAGACCGCGTCCTTCAATAGTAAACCGCGGCGGCAAACCCGTCGATGATTCCGGGGGCCGGGATCGAAGACCTCGCGCCTCGACAAGCAGTGCTGGCGAGGCATCCGGCCATGGGAGCCAACGCAAAAAGCTGACCCGGCCGCCGCCGTCGTTCTTCAAAGTTCGACGGCGGCAGCCGGCTTCGGCGCGCATGGCCGGCTTAGTGCGCCACGGCGATCCTCGGCAGCGGGTTCAGGTCCCATTCATCGTTGCTCAGGCGCAGTATCGCCAAGCTCACCACG
>JBBSSN010000415.1:0-1999 GCA_038242035.1 Actinomycetales bacterium | reverse complement strand
GGTGGCGCCCCGGACTCCGCTCCCGCCACGGTGGAGGACCAGGTTGCGGCCGTGAACGGGTTAATTGCGCAGGGGATCCGCCTGAAGGAAGCTGTTGCTGCTGTCGCGGAAGAAGAACACGTGAGCAAACGCGAGCTCTATAGCGCAGTGCTCGCCGCAAGGTAAACGTCAGCCGCCATTTTCCCGCAGCTTCCTTGTCGCCGACCAGGGCTGCTCTCCGGCCGGTTGCTTGTGCACTTGCACAGCTGCGGGCGATGCAGTGGTGCTCAACGGCGTAGACATACCTTGCGCCCGCGAACTACCGTGATCAGCAGGAGCACGTCCGTCCGATTTACCTGACATAGGAGTCCATATGAGCGCCAGTACCCAGACCATCACATCGGGGCGCGAAAGCGAACTGATCGCCGGCATTCCCACCGGACTGCTGATCGGCGGTGTCTGGCGTCCGGCCGCGGACGGCAAGACGTTTGACGTCGAAGATCCAGCGACCGGGAAAGCGCTGGTGTCCATTGCCGACGCCGGCGCAACGGATGGTGCAGCCGCACTGGATGCCGCCGTCGCCGCCCAGCACGGCTGGGCCGCCACGGCGCCCCGGGAGCGCGGCGAGATTCTGCGCCGGGCCTTCGAACTGGTCACCGCCCGGGCGGAGGATTTCGCCCTGTTGATGACGCTCGAAATGGGCAAGCCGCTTGCCGAGGCACGCGGCGAGGTTACCTACGGCGCGGAGTTCCTGCGCTGGTTCTCCGAAGAGGCGGTGCGGGCCTTTGGCCGGTACTCGACCGCCCCGGACGGCAAATCCCGACTGCTGGTGAGTAAAAAACCGGTCGGTCCCTGTCTGCTGATCACGCCGTGGAATTTCCCGCTCGCCATGGCGACGCGTAAAATCGCTCCCGCCGTGGCGGCAGGCTGCACCATGGTGCTCAAGCCGGCGAACCTCACCCCGCTGACATCCCTTCTTTTTGCCCAGGTCATGCAGGAAGCCGGCCTTCCGGACGGTGTGCTGAACGTCGTTTCCACCACGTCGGCAGCCGACGTCACCGGACCGCTGATCAAGGATTCCCGGTTGCGCAAATTGTCATTCACCGGTTCCACCGAAGTGGGCCGGGGCCTACTGGCCGCCGCCGCCACGAATGTTTTGCGCACCTCCATGGAACTTGGCGGCAATGCGCCGTTCCTGGTTTTCGAAGATGCGGATCTGGACGCTGCCGTGACCGGCGCCATGGCGGCCAAACTCCGCAACATGGGCGAGGCCTGCACCGCCGCTAACCGCTTCATTGTGCATGAGGGCGTGGCGGCAGAATTTGCGCAGAAGCTTGCGGCCAAGATGGGTGCCATGACCACCGGCCGCGGCACGGACGGCGATACCACTGTGGGTCCGCTGATTGATGCCAAGAGTCGTAACAAGGTGCATTCCCTGGTCACCGATGCACTGGCCGACGGTGCAACCGCTCTGACCGGCGGAGCGGCCGTGGATGGCCCGGGCTACTTCTACCAGCCCACCGTCCTGACGGGGGTCGAGCGAGGATCGCGCATTCTCAACGAGGAGATCTTCGGCCCGGTGGCCCCGATTGTCACCTTCAAGACCGAAGATGAGGCCGTCGTGCTGGCCAATGACACCGAATTCGGCCTGGTTGCCTACGTTTTCACCAAGGACCTGAACCGGGGGCTTCGCATGGGCGAACGCCTGGAAACCGGCATGCTGGGATTGAACGCCGGGGTCATCTCCAATGCCGCGGCACCTTTCGGCGGAGTGAAGCAGTCCGGGCTGGGGCGCGAAGGTGGGCTGGAAGGCATCGAGGAATATCTGTATACGCAGTACATCGGCATCGCGGACCCCTACGCTTCCTAACCGCCAGGCTTCGACTAGCCGGCAGGCTTCGACTAACCGGCCGGCTTCGACTAACCGGCAGGCTTCGACGGGGGCCGGTCAGCCGAACGGGAACGGCGGTTCCAGGGCAAGGCCGACGGCGGCACTAACTCCGCGCGGAGGCGGCGGCCG
>JBBSSN010000414.1:0-2004 GCA_038242035.1 Actinomycetales bacterium | reverse complement strand
GACCCTGCTGGGGCTCCTGAACGGCAGGCGGATCCCGAAGAGATGGGCCAACAATCTGCTCTCCAACGTCATCCTGGGCATCACGGCCGCGCTGTTCCTGGTACTCGGGGTGCAGCAGCTGATCAAGGCACTCGGGTCTGTCCTGGGCGGCTGATCGGCGGTTGCCGCGCAGTTGATCCGTGCCTGCGGTCGCGCTGCCACCTACCTAACACCTACCTACCACCTACCTAACACCTGTATATCGCCTCAGATAAGGAATGCCATGACCAGCCATATTGAACTCTTACCGGACCACCAATCCCAAATGCACCAGCTGTACCGGCATCTCCACGCAACGCCCGAATTGTCCATGCAGGAATCCAGGACGGCGGCGTTCATTCTTGACCACCTGACCGGGCTGGGGCTGGAGGCATTCCTGTGCGGCGGAACCGGCGTCGTCGGCATTCTGCGCAATGGCGACGGGCCGGTGATTGCTTACCGCGCGGACACAGACGGCCTGCCCATCCAGGAGGACACCGGGCTGAAGTATGCCAGCGCGGCGAGGGGCGTGCTCGACGACGGCACCGGGGTACCGGTGATGCACGGCTGCGGACACGATACGCACATCACCGTTGCCCTGACAGCCGCCCGGTTGCTGAGCGAGAACCCGGGCGCATGGTCCGGAACCGTGGTGTTCATTTTCCAACCCGGTGAGGAAACCGGGGCGGGAGCAAAGGCCATGGTCGCGGATGGTCTGTGGGACAAGGCGCCCAAGCCGTCCATTGTCTATGGTCAGCACGTGTGGCCGGGACTGGCCGGAACGCTGGACATCAGTAGCGGGCCTGCCATGGCCATGGCGGATTCCTGGAAGGTCACCGTGCACGGGCGGCAGGCGCACGGGTCGCAGCCGGATCAGTCCATTGACCCCATTGTGCTCGGGGCGCACATGGTGGTGCGGATTCAGACCGTCGTGGCCCGGGAAGTGCATCCCATGCAGTCCGCTGTAGTAACCATTGGGACATTCCATGCCGGGCTGAAGGAAAACATCATTCCGGCCTCAGCTGAGTTGACCCTGAACGTGCGAACCTTCGACGCCGAGGTAAGCACCCGCGTGCTGGATTCGTTGCGGCGCATCATTGCTGCGGAGGCCGACGCCTCCGGTGCCCCGGCGCCGAAAATCGCGGAGCTGACCTCATTCCCCGCGTGCTACAACGATCCCGCGTCCACCGCCGATCTGGTGCGCGCATTACAGTCTGTACTCGGCACGGGTGCCGTGCATGAGGTACCGCCCGTCATGGGCAGCGAGGACTTCGGCATCCTGGCCGACGTGCTGGACGTCCCGTCCGTGTACTGGTTCTTCGGTGCATATCCGCAGGAGAAGTTCGACGGCGATACGCCGCCGGCCGGTAACCACTCGCCCTTTTTTGCGCCCGCCATTGAGCCGACGCTGAGTACCGGGGTGCAGGCGGCGATGACGGCGCTGTTGTCCAGGGTGGGTACGGAAACCGGTTAAGCGCCAGGCCGTCCCAGCGAGGCCGCCAGCGAGAACCGGACGACCAACCAACCCGTCACAGTTGCTGCTTTCATCAGAGCCGCTGCTTCAGATACCGTGCTGTTGCACTGTCCGTGGAGGCCGCCACTTCCGCCGGAGTCCCGGTAGCCATAATGCGACCACCCGCGTCTCCGCCAGAGGGGCCGAGGTCAATGACCCAATCGGCTGCCGAAATCACATCCATAGCGTGTTCCACAACAACCACGGTGTTCCCGCCATCCACCAACCGGTTCAGCTGCTTGAGGAGTAACTGGACGTCGGCGGGGTGCAGACCAGTGGTGGGTTCGTCCAGCAGATATAGGGTGTGGCCACGGCGTGCTCGCTGCAGCTCCGTGGCCAACTTGATGCGCTGTGCTTCGCCGCCGGATAGCTCCGTAGCGGGCTGGCCCAGCCGCAGATAGCCCAGCCCCACCTCGCGCAGTGTCTCAAGGCTCCGCGCCGCAACCGGGACGTCCACCAGGAATCCCGCCGCT
>JBBSSN010000413.1:0-2004 GCA_038242035.1 Actinomycetales bacterium | reverse complement strand
ATCATTGCGGTTTTTGCCCCGTTGGCCATTTCGCAGTACCTGCGGATCAGCAAAAGGTGAGCAACGGTGCCGGGGTCATCGAGTACGTCATTGCGTCGGCGGCCGAGGTCAGTTCAGCGGCGGCACGATTTGGCGGCCCGGATGCCCTGCTGAGCCGGGACGAGCGTCACCAATCGGAGCGGTTCCGTACCTTCCGGGACCGCTCCGGCTACGCCGCCGCGCATCTGCTGTTCCGGCTGATGGCCGCACGGAGCCTGGGCGTCGAGACTCGGCTGGCCCACACTCTGGAGGTACGCCGGCACTGCCGCAACTGCGGAGGTCCGCACGGTAAACCCAGTATCGACGGCGTCACCCTGAGCCTCTCACGCTCCGGCGACCAGGTGATGGTCGCATCCAGCACACTCACCCAGCCGCTTGGCGCGGACCTGGAAGCCGTTACCGGCCCCGTGTTTGCCGGATTCGATTCGTATGCGCTGTCCGAGCCGGAGCGCGACCTCCTGCGGACCGATCCGCAGAATTCGGACCGGCTCAAGGCAGCGGCAACGCGGATACGTCTGTGGGTCGCCAAGGAGGCCGCACTCAAGGCCACCGGTCACGGGCTTTCCGTCGATCCGAAAACCCTGCACATCGCGCGCGGCCTTCCAGTATCGACCCGGCCGTCTGCAGACGGCAACCTGCCAACCAAGCCGTGGGCCGCCGTCGTCCGGTGTCCCGAAACACCGGACGTGGACGGGCTGAACATTGCGTGGCTACCGTCCCCCGCAGGGTACGCCGTCGCGCTGGCGGCGCCGGAGGCGACCATGGTGGTTCGCCGTAGTACCGCAGATCTTTTCGCCTAACGGCCCGCTTCGACTGGCGGTCCGCTCTGTGACTAACGGCGCAGGCGTGCCAAACCTGCGACAGCGAAGACCACACCCAAGCCTTGGGCGATGGCGCTGATGGATTTTTCCGGGAACCACAGTGGATCGTACATGGCCGGTATCGGGCCGATCGCCGGAACATTGACGTAGTTATACAGAAGCACAGCGGCCAATCCGGCCGCCAGGACGACAAGGGCCAGCCAAAATGCCGGTCGGCTTCCGCGGATCAGGACGTAGAGCGCGGCCACGATGGCCGCCGCGGATTCCAGATAGAACAGGTTGCCCTCCCCTATTCCGTCCGGGGCGGCCAGCTGGTACCCGGGTGCCAGCCGGATATGCACGACGGCGTCAACGGCCAGCGCCGCGACAACCAGGATCCGCAGGATCACCCCGAGGGCGCTTCGGTTCGCGTTTGCCGCAGAAGTTGCGCGTCTGGTTCTGGCTGCGGAACTCACTTGACAACCAGCGTCCCGTGCATGTTGCCGTGGTAGGTGCAGTGGTACTTATATGTGCCCGGGGTTGTCGGCGCCTTGAACGTCATGCTTTCCCCGGGTTTCACTGTCACATCGAATGCTGAGCCCTCATCAGCTGTCACAGTGTGGGTGGTGCTGTCCATGTTCATCACGGTCACGGTTGACCCCGGAGCCACGCTGTCCGGACCGCTGTAGGCAAAATCCTGAATGTGGATTGTTTCCGCCGCTGCGGCCGGCGCGGACGTGGAAGTGTCGGGACTCGTTGCGGAGGCGGCCGGGGAGGACGGTGCCATGGATGTGGCGGACATGGAACCTGCCGGGCTGGTGGTATCGGTGCCCGTTCCCGTCCCCGATGACGAGCATCCGCTCAGGGCCAGCAGCAGTGCGGCCGACGGGACGATGACAAACTTTGCCTTGTTGATGTTCATGATTTTCCCTTTTTTGGCATCGGACCCGGTGTTGAGGACTTATTGCTCTCATTATGGGATTCGTCGTGATCGGTGTCACGGATGGCTGGAAACCGCAATGGGCTATTTTCGCCGTCACCGGCTGTGCCGTTACGGATTGCCCCGTCACGGTCGTGTGGCGGATCGCCATCGGGAACATCCCTTTCCTGGTCCGCTATGGTCTCCGGCCACAGGGCATGTTCGCCGTGCGGCTCAGCCTCCCCT
>JBBSSN010000412.1:0-2019 GCA_038242035.1 Actinomycetales bacterium | reverse complement strand
TTGAAGCCAATCCGCCGGCAGCAGGCAGTCGGCATCACAGCGGGCAATGATGTCACCTACGGCAGCGTCGTAGCCCGCTGCCGCTGCCGCCGGTATTCCGGGCATCGTTTCGGTAATCAGCCGAACGCCGTGCCGCCGGGCGACGGCGGCGCTTTCGTCGTCGCTGTTGTTGTCCACCACAATGATCTCCAGCGGCTGATGCGTCTGCCTCCCGAGGGATGCCAGGCACTTTTCCAGCAGTTCGGCGTCATTCCGGCACGGAATGACCACTGAGATGGAGGGCGGACCCGTCAACCCATCCTCTGGTGCCGTCATCCGTTCAGCCAACCTTTCCCACGTTCCACCGATATATCTCTCTCAATCGTCGTCCTCAGGGGTGCCGCGGGCCTGCACCAGGTATCCGATCGGCACAGCCGCGAGAGACTAACCGCGGCGTGCCGCGCGGCCGGAGCAGCATTGCGCTCCGTTGCCATCCGAACGAGGCGAAGGCCTTCGAAGCTGCAGCAATAGCCGTGCGGCAGGGGCACGGGCAGAAGATCCTGGCATGGCCTGACAACGACCGTAAATCCCCGAAACTCATTGAACCGCTGATGAACCCAACGATACGCAATCGAACGGTCTGCCTAGACCATCACGGCCGGCTCGGCCGGCGGTATCGTCCGTTTGTTGGACGCCAACGCGCTGACGTCGGAGCACTCGGTGGCACGCTGCGCATCGGGAGTGAACTCGGCGATGGACGCATCGAGATCGCCTCAGCCGTCGAAAGCCACGACGCAGAGCCTTCGCCGGTGTCGCCAGCCTTGCCGGTCCATCAGCTTCGTCCGCCCACGTTGCCGCCCCTGGCGCCTTAGACCAACGCTTTAGACCAAACGTTTTAGACTAGTGGTCCAAGCAGAGCGGGATCGAGGTTTCAATATAAAAGTCCTGATTGTGGGGGCCGGGATCGCCGGCCCGACGGTAGCGTTCTGGCTGAATAAGGCGGGGCACCAGGCCACGCTCGTGGAACACGCCCCAGAGCTCCGCAGCGGCGGGTATCTCATCGACTTCTGGGGTGCGGGGTTCGACGCGGCGGAGAAGATGGGCATTGTGCCCCAGCTGCGGCGATGTGGGTACGTGATGACGGAAGCAAGGGCGGTTAATCGCGCGGGCCGCCGGGTGGCTTCGTTCAAGCCGGAGGTCATCATGGAGTCCGTAAAGCGATATTTGAGTCTCGCCCGCTCTGACCTGTCAGCCGTGATCTACGGAGCTCTAGGCGGAGACGCCGAACTGATGCTCGGTGACACGGTGCAGGAACTGACGGACGACGGCGACCGTGTCCGGGTTACGTTCCAGAGCGGGAGCACCCGCGACTTCGATCTGGTCATCGGTGCCGACGGCCTTCACTCCCGGGTGCGAAAGCTCGCATTCGGCCCGGACGAGGGTTTCGAGAGGTACTTGGGCATGGTCGTGGCCGCGTTCGAAGCGGACCACTATCCGCAACGAGACGAGCTCGTGGCGATGATGTACGCCGACGTAGGCTTCCAGGCAATCAGGCTTTCCCTTCGCGACAATGCAACACTGTTCCTCTTTACCCTTCGACATGACGGTGACGTACCTGCCGATCGCACGGCACAGGAGAGCCTGCTTCGGACAAAGCTGGGCAACAAAGGGCGGGAGGTGCCAGCCATGCTCAACCTGATGGCCCCGGCCAAAAACTTCTATTTCAACGCGGTGAGCCAGATCCGGCTGCCGTCCTGGACGAGGGGCCGGGTTGCGTTGGTGGGCGATGCGGCAGCGTGTCCATCTTTTCTGGCAGGGCAAGGCTCCGCACTGGCAATGGTCGAGGCCTACACGCTCGCAACGGAACTCGCGACAATCAGGGACCACCGCTCGGCGTTCGCCCGCTACCAAGAACGACTGGCCCCATTGCTGCACTCCAAACAGGACGCGGCAGTCGGTTTGGGACTGGCGTTCGCGCCGAAAAACAGATTCCAACTTCATGCAAGGAATACGGTGATGCGAATGATGGGACTTCCCAAG
>JBBSSN010000411.1:0-2030 GCA_038242035.1 Actinomycetales bacterium | reverse complement strand
CTGCTGCAGTCGTACCTCACACTTTACCGAATACGTCCGGGATACCGTCGCCGTTCTGATCTGCCGTCTCCAGCTCCGCGACGATGCGATAACGCCGATTCCGGACACGCAGCACGATTGCCGCGAGCAGGGCGGAGATCAGCGAACCCGCCAGAATTGCGACCTTCGCATGGTCATTATGCGCAGAATCAACGCCGAAGCTCAGCTCGCTGATCAGCAGTGAAACGGTGAAACCCATCCCGGCCAGTAGCGCAAGACCGGCGACGTCGATCCAAGCCAGGCCGTCGTCGAGCTCGGCTTTGCTGGTTTTGGTGACCAGCCAGGTAGCGCCCAACACGCCGAATGCCTTGCCGGCGACCAGCGCGACCACGATGCCCACCGCTACCGAATCGGTCAGCGCGGACTTGAGCCCGCTGGCACCACCAATGGCGACGCCCGCGGAGAAGAAAGCGAAAAGCGGCACGGCCACGCCGGCGGACAGCGGGCGGATATGGTGCTCGAAATGCTCCGCAAGCCCCCGGCCGGCCTCTGGTCCACCGTTTTTGCGCGAACGCAGCACCGGGACGGCAAAGCCAAGCAGGACGCCGGCTACGGTGGCATGGATCCCGGAAGCGTGGATCAGGATCCAGACCGCCAGTGCAAGCGGCAGCAGCAAGTACCAGCTTCGGATCCGCTTCTGCACAAGAAAAGTGAAGGCAGCGAGCGGGATCAGCGCGAATGCCAGCATCGAAAGGTGCAGCTCGCCGGGGTAAAAGACCGCGATGATGGCAATGGCAATGAGGTCATCGACGACTGCCAGGGTCAGTAGAAAGGTCCGCAGGGCCGCGGGAAGATGCGTGCTGATGACGGCCAGCACGGCGAGGGCGAAGGCGATGTCCGTGGCGGTGGGGATGGCCCAGCCGCGCAATGCTTCGGGGCCGGCCGCGAGGTTCACCAGAGTATAGAGCACCGCGGGAAGGGCTACGCCGCCTAATGCGGCCGCGACCGGCACCGCCGCCCGGCTGGGATTGCACAGGTCTCCAGCCACAAATTCACGTTTGAGTTCCAGCCCGGCCACAAAGAAGAAAATCGCCAGCAGACCGTCGGCCGCCCAATGTCCCAGCGGCAGCATCAGGTGCAGAAAGTCCACGCCGACGGTAGCATCACGAAGGGCGAAATAGCTCTCCGACGCGGGCGAATTGGCCCAGACCAAGGCGGCGAGGGTGGCGATCAGCAAGAGGGCGCCGCCCACGGTTTCCTTGCGCAAAATGGCGGCCACGCGCAGATGCTCGGGGTAGCTGGAACGGCTGAAGATGCGGGCTACCGGCCGGTTCGGGCGTGAATCTGACGAGGAGGTTGGCGTTGGCATCGGGAATCTCACAATCTGTGGGAGGGTGCGGCAAATCTATTGCCGACCAGACTTCCCGGCGCACCGGTCCTTAGTCTACCGGAGCATGGTGCAGTAATGCCGCCCCTGCGGGGTAGTGTAGCCCTAATAAAGGTCTTTTCGACTGTAAGAGCGGGGGGTCGGTGACAATAGACACAGTGACGGTAGACACGGTGGCAGTAGAACAGGCTGTGGCTGTTCCACACCGACGAACGGGGGCGCTGACGGCCCTGTTGATCCATCCGGACGCGCACATTCGACGGAGCGTGACCGCCGAACTTGAGGCGGCCGGACTTGCGGTGGTGTCGCGGCCGAACGGGCCGATGAGGGCAGCCGGGCCGACAGGGCCAAGTGAACCGACACCGGATATCATTCTTCTGGACGTGGACGGGCCCGCTTCGTCCGCCATCGACACCCTGCGCCTGTTGCACGGGGATCAATACGCGGCTGGCACACCGGTTGTCGGACTGACGTCCATTTCCGGGATGCCGGACATGTCCGTCGGTTTCGCCGCCGGTATAGCCGACTACGCCATTGCGCCGTTCTTTGGGCCGGCCTTCGTGCACCGGATCACCACCGTGCTGGCCAGGTTCGGGCAGCTGCGGATTGCCCGGCAGGGGGCCGAACGGCTGCGGGAGCGGGCCCGCGCGATTTTGGTGATGGT
>JBBSSN010000410.1:0-2037 GCA_038242035.1 Actinomycetales bacterium | reverse complement strand
CGACAATTCTCATGTTCACTTCCAGACGGTCCATAAGCCGATAGGATACGGTCCGGCGGACACGCCGCTACCGCCTGAGGACGCTCTCTTCGCCGTCCAGGAATTCATCTTCCATGTCCCAGTCAACCGCTTTGCCGGTTGGCTCCGCATAATCATCGGCGGGGTCTTCTTCCCGAAAATGGCCCGGTGGGAGATACCGGCGTGTGGCCGGAGCCGCTACGGAATCAAGCTCTGCGGAATCAAGCTCTGCGGGTAGAAGCTCTGCGGGTAGGGGTGTACGGCCTGTCATTTCTGGTGCCATGAGGTGTCTCCAACCGTGGGCGGGATGAAAAGTGCTGTCTCCGCGGCCCGGTGCTGGCCTGCTGCTTGACCATCCGGTATGGCCCAGCACATCACGGCCGTCCGGTGCCGTCAACCCCGCCGCCGGCTCCGGCTCAGCAGTTGGGGCTACGGCAGGTCGGGTTAAGGCAGGTCGTCCTAGGGCAGGTCCGCAGGCCGGAGGAACAGCACGCGGGTTTTGCGGTCGAAGAAAACCATGTACAGCGCGAAGGACACTCCCACGACAATTGCCACAGCGCGGACAACGCCGATCGGTATCCATTGGAAAACGCTCAACTGGTCAGTCAGTGCGACCAGCATAAAGAACGCGGTCATGAACAGCACCATGCGCAGCTGCCAGTTTTCCTTGATGCCGGTGAGGCCGAAAAACACCAGCAGCCAAACCATGTACCACGGCTGGATCATCGGTGCCAGCAGGACGACGGCAGCAAACGCCCACGCCATCCGGCGCAGGACGGTGGTGCTGAAGTTGGGTCCGGCTGTGCGGCGGAGGGCAAGCCATAGGACTGCGAGAACGGACACTACCGTTCCGATCAGATGCACGACGGAAGTCGCGGCCTCCCCCGGGCCGCCGAACAGATCCGTGAAGAATCCCAGTACCGCGCCGAGCGAACCGATCGGCGCATACCAGATCCAGACGGTAGAGGAGGTGCGCAAGGCGGCCACCCAGCCGAATCCGAGTCCATTGACGGCACCGGCAATCCACAACAGGCCCATTGACAAAACAAACGTCCCGGCCCAGCAAGTGAACTTTCGCCGCCATCCGGCGCCGGACCCCGCCCACAAGAGGCCGACGAACGGCAACGCAATGAGCGTGATCGGTTTGATGGCGATGGAAGCGGTGACCAGCACGATTCCCACCAGGGGTTTCTTGGTCGCGGCGAAGTATACGCCGGCCACGACCAGACCCAGCATGAGCGAATCGTTATGGGCGCTCGCGACGAAGTTAATCAGCAGGACCGGATTGAGCACGGTCAGCCAAAGGGCACGCTCCGGGTTGACCCCGTGCAGCGCCGCCAGCTTCGGGACAAAAACCGCCAGCAGTACAACCCCGGCAACGGCGGCCAGCCGGAAAGCAAGCAAAGAAATCTCCGGGATCCCGAACCCGACCCACACCGCGAACTGCTCAATCCACAGAAAGAGCGGCCCATAGGGTGTGGGTGCTTCGGTCCAGAGCGTATCCGGCCCAAGCTGGTAATAGTTATTGAGCGCCGATATCCCGTTGGTGTAAGGGTTCAGCCCCTGACTCATCAACCGGCCCTGGCCAATATAGGCGTAGAGATCCCGGCTGAACAACGGCAGGGCAAGTACGAGCGGCAGCCCCCACAGCAACAGTGCCTTGAACAGCACCGGCCTCGCCGACGCGTCCCAGGCGCCCATCCGCTGGGCCAGCCGCAACCATGACCGGACCAGCAAGAGCGCCCCAAAACAGAGCAGCACCGTACAGGTAATGACTCCTAGCGGAGTGGTCCGCGCGGCGATGAAAACCGGAACGCGGATCAGCGACGAGCTCGTGGCCAGCCAGCCGACGCCAATCGATCCCAGCAACATCAGCAATGAGGCGACAAAGCCCTGCAATAAGGCGATCTTCACGGATCCGGCAGCGCCGGCGTCGCCCTTATGCGCCCACGCCGCCAGACGACCGGCTATTCCCGCCTGCCCTCCGCCGACCGGGGAGTCCGCGGGGTCCGCTGACGG
>JBBSSN010000409.1:0-2055 GCA_038242035.1 Actinomycetales bacterium | reverse complement strand
CCGCTCTTTGCGCAGCTGCCCTGCGAAAGGTAGATCCGGACGATCCGGCAAACGATGCCATGACTTTCGGCGAATGGCTGCACCGCCATGACCAGGGACCCCGTGCCGTATCCCGGCTCTGGGGTCTGGTGACGGTCGCCGCACTGAATATCGATCCGTCCGAAGCGTCCCTGGCCCTGGCGGCCCGGGTCTTTCGATCGGGGCTCCTGGACAATGTCGGAGCCGGTGACATGGGCATTGCGGACGTGCCTCTGGCGTTGTTGCACGACGGCCCCGCGAGGGCCGCCTTTGCCCAAAGCGGTGTTCGGCTGCATACCGGCGAACGGGTGCGGGCGGTCGCCGAACACGGGAACGGTCACGGGCTGGCGGTCCACACGGATTCGGGTGAGCTAACTGCGGATGCGGTCGTGATGGCGGTCCCGCATGCGGCGGCGGGCCGTCTGGTCCCGGCGGACGCCAAGACGGAGCCCGGATGCTGGGATGAACTCGGCGATTCCCCCATTGTCAACGTGCACGTGCTCTATGACCGCAGGGTTACGGACCTGCCGTTCGCTGCAGTCCTTGATCCGGCCACCGGCTGGATCTTCGACCGAACAGCTGCGGCCGGGGTCCATAGCGGTCAGTATCTGGTTTCTTCGCAATCCGCCGCGGATGCGCAAATTGCCCTACCGGGCGCGGACATTAGCCGCAGCCACCTTGCTGCCCTGAACCGCGTCCTTCCCGAGGCCCGACGGGCGAAGGTTCTTGATGCTTTTGTGACCCGCGAGCCGCGGGCGACGTTCCGCCAACGGGCCGGAAGCGCCCGTTTCCGTCCACAGCCAGGCACGAGGTGGCCGGCCCTGGTCCTGGCAGGGGCGTGGACCGCCACCGGATGGCCGGACACCATGGAGGGCGCAGTCCGCAGCGGCCTGGCCGCCGCTGATGCCCTCAGTCAGTCCGGTCCCGTCCGATCCGCATTAAGGGAAGTGATTGTATGAGCACGACGATTGACACCCTGGCCGACAGCCAGCGGCGCATCGAGGTCCCGCTGCAGTTGGCGTTGGACAGGCTGGACCCGCATACCCGCCTCTGCTGTGGATATCATCTGGGTCTGTGGGACCCGGAGGGCGTGCCGACCGCGGGCATGGGGAAGGGGATCCGGCCCACCTTGGCGCTGCTTTCCGCCCGGGCGGCAGGTGCCGGCGACGAGATTGGCGTTCCGGCCGCCCTCGCCTGCGAACTGATCCACAATTTCTCCTTGCTGCACGACGATGTGATGGACCATGACACCGAGCGCCGGCACCGTACCACCGCGTGGGCACAGTTTGGCATTCCCGCCGCGATTCTCGCCGGGGACGCGCTGTGTTCGCTGGCCAGCGAGCTGCTGGCCGAGGCGCCGTCGAGCACTGCCATCTGGGCGCTACGGTGCGTCGGTGCCAGTACCAGACGCCTAATTGCCGGGCAGGCCGCGGACCTCGACTTCGAAACCCGCGAGGACGTCAGCCTGGCCGAGTGCCTGAAAATGGCAGACGACAAGACCGGTGCGTTGATGGCATGCAGTGCCTCACTGGGAGCGGTGCTGGCCGATGCTCCAGCGGAACTTGCGTTGGGCCTGGCCGATTTCGGCACACATTTGGGCATGGCGTTCCAGCTCAGCGACGACATTCTGGGGATCTGGGGAAATCCCGAACGCACCGGTAAACCAGTCCTGTCGGACCTGCGTTCCTGCAAAAAATCGGTGCCTGTGGTGTATGCGCTGCAATCAGACACCGACGCCGGAACGCGCTTGAAGTCCCTTTACTTCCGTCCCGGCGAGCTTAGCGAAACCGAGTTAAGCGAGGCATCGGAACTGGTCGAGACGGCCGGCGGCAGAGAATGGACCGAACAGCGGGCCGACCGTGAGCTACAGGAAGCACTCGCGGCCATCGAGGCCCTGACAATACCGGCGCCGATCGCCCATGAATTCATCGCCCTGGCATATCAGCTCAATCACCGGGATCACTGAACAGACCACCTCCAAGCAGGGTACGCACCGAATACGCACCGAAGGAGCAGAGACGAAAATGACTACCGTTG
>JBBSSN010000408.1:0-2057 GCA_038242035.1 Actinomycetales bacterium | reverse complement strand
CGTCCTTTCGCGTGCGTGAAGATAACCGGAGGCAACGACGTCCCCGCCCAGCCAGATCCGACCGTCCCGGATGGCGACCTGCACGCCTTCCAGTGGGACGCCGTCGTAGACACAGCCGCCGCAGGTCTCACTCATACCGTAGGTGGTGACCACCTTGATCCCGGCGCCGCGGGCGGTCTCCAGCAGGGCAGGGGCCGCCGGTGAGCCGCCGAGCAGGACCGCGTCGAAGCGCTGCAGGGCGGCGAGTGTGCCCGGCGCCGGGTCGGACAGCAGGCGGTGCAACTGGGTCGGCACCAGGGACGTGTAACGGATCCGGTCGGTCATTTCTGCGGCGGCGGCGGTAAAGGCGGCGGCGGTGAAGCCGGCGGAGAGATCCATCACCCACGGCCGGGTCCCGGCGAATAATGAACGCACGAGGACTTGGATTCCGGCAACATAGTGGACCGGCAGCGCCAGCAGCCACTGCCCCTCGCCCCCGAGTGCGATGGCGGTCGCCATCGAAGAAGCGGCCAGAGCGTCGGCGCTCAGAATCGTCCGCTTGGGTTCGCCGGTAGAGCCGGAGGTCGAGACGACGACGGCAATGTGGGTTCCGCCGTCGGAGGCGGCCCAGGGGGCGGCGGCGGATCCGGCGTCTGGAAGGAGCGTGATCCCGGGTGCCCCGTGCGGCGAGGCGGCGGGCGCCAGCTGGACCGCCGGCCCATCGCCGGAAAGTGCCGCGGCCAACGCACTGAGAGCGGGGTTGATGTCCATGCTGCGGCTCCTTAGAAGTAGTAGGGGAAACGGGACCAGTCCGGGTCGCGCTTTTCCAGGAAGGCCTCCTTGCCCTCCACTGCCTCGTCCGTCATGTAGGCCAGCCGGGTCGCCTCACCGGCGAAGACCTGCTGCCCGGCCAGCCCGTCGTCGGCCAGATTGAAGGCGAACTTGAGCATTCTGATGGCCTGTGGGGACTGCCGGGCAATGTCAGCGGCGTATTCCAGCGCCACCTTCTCCAGGTTTTCGTGGTCCACCACCTCGTTGACGGCGCCCATCCGGTACATGTCTTCTGCGGAATATTCACGCGCCAGGAAGAAGATTTCCCGTGCGGCTTTCTGGCCGATCTGCCGGGCCAGCAGGGCGGAACCATAGCCTGCATCGAAGCTGCCGACGGTGGCGTCCGTCTGTTTGAACTTGCCGTGCTGCCGCGAAGCAATGGACAGGTCCGCCACCACATGCAGCGAATGCCCGCCGCCGGCCGCCCAACCATTGACAACGGCAATGATCACCTTGGGCATGGTGCGCATTAAGCGCTGGACTTCCAGAATGTGGAGCCTGCCGGCGCGGGCCGGATCGATGGTTTCCTGGGTCTGGCCGGCGGTGTTTTCTACGGGGTACCGGTAGCCGTCGCGGCCGCGGATGCGCTGATCCCCGCCCGAGCAGAAGGCGTGCCCGCCGTCCTTGACCGAGGGGCCATTACCCGTCAGGAGGACCGTCGCCACGTCCGGCGTCATCCTGGCATGGTCCAGCGTCCGGTACAGCTCGTCAACGGTGCCCGGGCGGAAAGCGTTGCGCACTTCCGGGCGGTTGAACGCGATCCGCACGGTGGGCAGATCCCGGCCGGCTATCCGATCCACCTGGCGGTGATAGGTGACATCGGCCAGGTCCTCGAAACCGCCGACGAGCCGCCAGTGCTGCGGATCAAAGACATCCGATACTTTTGCGGGCAATTCCAGGGGGCGGTCGGCAGTAGTCACGGATCGAGTTTATGCGTCTTTCCACGTTCCTCCCCCTCCGGAGAGCACTTCCGGCCCTACCGTGGGCGCATTATGCCCGCCCGCGTTCTCCGAACGCTGTCCGAAGGGGAGCTGCAGGTCCGGAGATTGACGTGCGGCGATACCTTGCCTCAGGCTTGGGGGATGAAGAAGTAACGCGATTTCATGCCCGTGCCGGTGATGCGCCGTCCCGCGAGTGTTTTGACCAACACAGCGGCGAGCGGTTTCCAGCGGCAAACTTTATTGGCGAAACCGCAAGGACTTCACATGACACAACCCATTGACCAGCTGCCCGGGGCCATAACCCTG
>JBBSSN010000407.1:0-2066 GCA_038242035.1 Actinomycetales bacterium | reverse complement strand
TCGCGGAAGCGCAGGCTCAGCTGGACTTGGCAACACAGATCCAGCTGACTCAACGGCTCCTCGCTGAGCAGCAGCTGCAGCTGAGCTCAGCCCTGGCCGCGGTTGGCGAACACGCTGCTCAGCAGCGCAGCACTGCCGCCGTGCAGCACGCCACGGCGGAGCGGCTGGCCGAGCTTTCGGAGCGGCTTGCCCACGAGCGGGAGTTGCAGAAGGCGGCGGCACAGTACCTGGCAGAGCAGCAGGTTGCTCTTTGGGACCGGGACAAGGTCCAGAGCGGCCGGTAGCCACGCCACCCGATAGTGGGCGCTGACCCGCCTGTGGCTGGGACAGCCGCCGGTCTGCCCACACGAACGGCGCGGTCTTGCGGGAAGAAATTCCTGCAGGGCCGCGCCGTTTCGTTTCTCACGCGCGCCACGGAACCGGCGTTCGGCCATGAGCAGCAGGCCCCCGCCGCCGCGGACATTAGCGGTCAGAGGCGGCTCATCGCAGTAGCGCCGGTGGTGCCTTGCGGCGCCTGCCGGCAACTGCTGGCAATTTCACAGCCGTCGTGTATACGCTGGCAAGGAAAGCAGAGTTCGTCGAACATTCCACTGTAGATGAGGAGCTTCCTTTGGGCTTTGACCAATATCATGAACCACCCGAAGAACTGTCCGCCCGGACCCGGACCTTTGCCCGGATGTGCGCTAATCTGACCGAAGAGGCAGAGGCCATCGGCTGGTATGAGCAGCGGATATCTGTGGAACCCGATCCGGCATCCCGGGCCATAATGAAAAATTCGCTTGGTGAGGAGTTCAAGCATTTCAGTATGGAACTGGAGTACTTGTTCAGGGTCAAACCCGAGTGGCGGGAGACTGCCCGGGGCATCCTGTTCCAAGATGGCGACATTGTTGAAAACGGCGAGGCCTCGGAAGCCGCTGTCGATTCCGGTACCGCGCCGGCTGATAGCTCTCCGGCCGCCGAGACAGATTCCTCACTTGGCATCGGCAGTCTTAGGGAATCGACCCTTAGGGGAACAACGCAGAAAGGGCCCGCATCATGACCATGAACCACCTGCTGCGCGAACACGCACCAATTTCCGACAACGGCTGGCAGGCACTGGACGAAGAGGCCCGCGACAGGCTAAGCGTAGCCTTGGGCGCTCGGAAACTTATCGATTTCAGCGGCCCGCTGGGTTGGAAGTACTCGGCCACGAACCTGGGTCGAGTCAGTGCGCTGGCTGAAGCACCGGCAACGGGCATCGTTGCCGCCCGGCGGGAGGTATTGCCGCTGGCAGAGGTACGGGCGGCATTCACCGTGTCCCGCAGCGAGCTATTGGACAATGACCGCGGTGCGGCCGATATGGATCTGCAGAACCTTGACGAGGCTGCATTACGAATCGCCAGCGCCGAGAACGTGGCCGTATTTCACGGCTGGGAGGAGGCCGGCATCACAGGGATCACGGGGGCAACGCCGCATCCGCCCGTTCCCCGCGTTGAGGACTTCAGCGACTATCCCAAGCGGGTTGCCAAGGCCATCTCGGTGCTGCTGAAAAGCGGAATCAGCGGCCCGTTCGGATTGGCACTGGGGCCGGGGCACTACACGGCGGTGATTGAATCAGCCGAACGCGGCGGCTATCTGCTGTCGGACCACCTGCGCAAGATTCTGGATGGGCCGATCGTTTGGGCGCCCGGAGTCAAGGGCGCGGTGGTGATGAGTTTGCGCGGTGGGGACTTCCTCTTCGAATCGGGGCAGGACCTGTCCATCGGTTACAGTCACCACGACGCGGACGACGTCCACCTGTACATAGAGCAGTCGTTCAGTTTTCGAGTTGCCACTGCCGAAGCCGCGATCCACCTGACCAGCAGCGAAGGGATTCCCTCGGCCAGGTAGTGAACCGGGTGATTAAAAGGAGGTGCGGCAGGAGTTTCCTCCCGCCGCACCTCTATGGTCCGAAGACCTGGGTCAGAGAATTAGCCGACCTGGATGTTGACTGCCTGAGGTCCCTTGGGGCCCTGCTCGGTCTCAAAGGTGACAACCTGGTTCTCTTCGAGAGAGCGGTAGCCACCGGAGTTGATCGCCGAGTAGTG
>JBBSSN010000406.1:0-2068 GCA_038242035.1 Actinomycetales bacterium | reverse complement strand
GTGCTGACCGCCTGGTCCGGACGAACGCGAGAACCTCCAGCCAAGTTCCGAGGCGGGAATCGTGAGCGCGGGGGAGACGTCCAGATCCATGCAATAAGTGTTACACGGTGAGGCATCCCGCCGTCGTGCCGGCGTTTGTTGGCGGCACCGGACTAAGCCGAATCTCAAGACGGTCAGTACGAGCTCTGCCGTCGTTTGGGGAAGGCAATCCGATCCAGGTCATTGGCGGCTATCACCGTGGCTCCGCCGGCGCGGACCCGCGCCTGGTCGGCGAGCGGGGCCACGTCGGCGTAGCGGGACGAGAAATGCGTAAGAACCAAAGCGCTGACAGCGCCGCTGGCCGCCAAGGCGCCTGCCTGACCGGCGGTGAGGTGCCGGTACTGTCCGGCGAGGCCGGCATCGTCGTCGCTGAAGGTGCATTCGGCCACGAGCAGGTCCGCACCTTCTGCAAGCTCCTCGGCCCCCGCGCACGGCGCTGTGTCCATGACGAAGGCGAAGCGTTGGCCCGGCCGCGGTACGCTGACGTCCGCAAGCCGGACGCCGCGCAGTGTTCCCTCGCGCTGCAGGCGGCCGGTATCAGGGCCTGCAACGCCAGCTGCCGCGAGCCGTTCAGGCAGCAGGGTGCGGCCGTCGGGCTCAACGAGTCGGTAACCGTAAGTCTCGATCCGGTGATGCAGCGGCCGGACCTCCAGGCCCGGGGCGATCGGCCCGGCGCTCCCATGCGGGTGGAGCCGCAGATCAATCCCGGGGGTGGCAACGGATACCAGTGCCCGGACCACGTCCGTGCCGGAAGCGGGGTAGTGCAGGTGCACCGGGTGCGCCACGCCGTCCAGGGCCATCCGCGAAAGTACGCCGGGGAGGCCTAAGCAGTGGTCGCCATGGACGTGGGTGAGACAGATGCGCGTGATCTGTCCGGCGGAGACCCCGGCGTAGATCATCTGCCGTTGGGTGCTCTCGCCCGGATCGAAGAGGAGGCCATCGCCGTCCCAGCGCAACAGGTAGCCGTTGTGGTTGCGCGTTCGCGTCGGGACCTGCGAGGCGGTGCCGAGAACGACGAGTTCACGCATGCCGCGGGTCTAGAGGTATTCTGCCGAGATCAGTATCGGCATATGGTCGGACTTGCCGCGCGGCAGGGTTTCCACGTTGGTGATGTCCAGCCCCAACGAGGTAGCGAAGTCAAAGTGGCCCCGGAAAACCTTGTAGCGCGTATACGTCCTGCTGTCGCTCATCGTAAGTTCATAGCCGGTCTTGTTCATTTCCTCTGTCAGGTTCTTCTTGAAGAACGGGTAGTTGAAATCCCCGACCATCAGGGTCACCAGTTCGCCACCCATGCTGAGCATTTCGTTGTGCGCGGCGTGGATCTGCTTGCGGCGCAGCGAATTGGACGCGGTCAACGGAGCGGCATGGAACGACGCGATGGCAAGGTTGCGCCCGGTCTCACGATCGATCAGCCGGGTTGCGATCAGCCGTTCGTGGGCCGGCGCGAGCATCCGATCGTGCATGGACTTTTTGAGGGCAAAGGCCTTCGTCTCCAACGCGGTGAAGCGGTCCTTGCGGTAGTACATTGCCAGGCCGAGCCGGTTGCCCTTGGTTGAATCCGCTAAGTGCAGGTGTCCTACGGTTTCCGGGAGTTCCGCGGCGTCGCATTCCTGCAGGCACAGCAGATCGATTCCCGAATCCTTGGCCAGCTCAACGAGTTCATCGCTCGCATGGTTCTTCCGGAGGTTATAACTGATGACTCGTAGCAGGGGAAGACCTCTTCCGCTCAATCGGTGGGAGTTACCATCTACTGCTTAGTTTAGCAACGGGTCGTGGCGAACGACGCGATTCTGCTGTCGGGTTGCCGTAGCCGTGCTTGAACCGCAAACAATTTGCAGATAGTGTGCAAATTGTTTGTGAACGTGAGCTGGACCACTGCCACGCAGCGCACAAAGACGCAGCGCACAAACACGCAGCGCACAAAGAGGATGGAACCATGACCCGACGCGAAGTGAACGTGGACTACTTCCGGCTCGACGACGGCCTGACGGACGGTGAGCGGGCGCTGCGGGACCGGATCCGCGCCTAC
>JBBSSN010000405.1:0-2083 GCA_038242035.1 Actinomycetales bacterium | reverse complement strand
GATGCCACGTTCCCAGGATGAATATGCGCCTGGCAGCGCGCCGTTCCGCACTCACCGAGCCAGCGGAGCATCCCGGCGGCGGCCTCTACTGCGTAGCCGTTCCCTTGCTGCACCGCCGCGATCACCCAGGCTACGTCGGCAGCTGACTCCCCCGATTGCACGCTGACGGTTGCCTGCACGAATCCGAGCGCCGCACCGGTTTCACGGTCGCGGACAATCCAGTTGAGCCAGATTTGGCCGCCCTCCGGGGAATGACCGACGCTTTGTGCCGTGTACCGCAGGCTGAGGGCCGCTTCGGTCGGCGGTTCGCCGCCGGTAAAGCGATAGAGCGAGGGCCCGGACAATACCGCGGCCATTTCCCGCGCATGCCCCGGCGTGAGCGGTTCAAGGTCCAGGCGGCGTGTTCGAATGGCGGATGCATACATCTGCCTCACCGGAACTTCCGCCGCTGCATCTGAATCCACGTCAGCAGGATCTTCCGTGCATGGCGTCATCATGGGATCTATCGAATCGCCAGCTGGCCCTTGGCCCGCAGCAGCTCAATGGCTTTCCCCGGGTCCGCTGCCCCGTACACCGCGGATCCGGCTACGAACATCGTGGCTCCAGCCTCCGCGGCCCGGGTGATGGTCTCCTCGGTGATCCCGCCATCCACCTGGATAGCCACGTCCACGCCGGATCCCTCGATGGCCTGCTGCGCGCGACGGATCTTCGGCAGGGTCACGTCTAAAAAGGACTGCCCGCCAAATCCGGGCTCCACCGTCATGATGAGCAGCACGTCCAACTCCGACAGCATGTCCAGATAGGGCTCCACCGGGGTCGCCGGGCGCAGTGCCATGCCCGCCTTGGCTCCGCGGGCGCGCAGCTCGCGCGCCAGCTTAATCGGTGCGTTGGACGCCTCAACGTGGAAAGTCACGGAGGCCAACCCCGCATCGGCGTACGCCGGCGCCCAGCGGTCCACCTCGGCAATCATCAAGTGCGCGTCCAGCGGCACCGGGCTGACTTCCTGGATCCGTTGCACAACCGGCAGACCAATAGTCAGATTCGGCACAAAGTGATTGTCCATAACATCAACGTGGACAGCGTCGGCGTTGGCAATCCTGCCCAGCTCCGCCTGAAGATTCACAAAATCGGCGGAAAGGATGCTGGGGCTGATGCAACAGCGCGCAACGGGACGGTTAGCGGTCATGGGGTACCTTTCGTGCGAATCAAGCTTTTTTGTGAATCAAGGCCTTTTGCGAATCAAGGCCAGGAACATGGCATCCGTGGCATGGATGTGCGGCCAGAGCTGGGCCGTTTTCCCGTGACCAGAGCTCAGGTTTCCGGTGAGACTGACGCCGTCCAGGACCGCGCCGGCGTCGAGCAGCTCCAGATCGTCTCGCTTGCGCAACGCATCGACCACGACGGCGTTGGTCTCCGCCGGGTGCGGCGAGCAGGTTACGTAGGCCACCACGCCGCCCGGACGCACCGCTTTAATGGCCGAGGCCAGCAGCTCGCGCTGTAAGGGCCCGAGCTCGCCGACATCAGACGGTTTACGGCGCCAACGTGATTCCGGCCGGCGGCGCAGCGCACCCAGGCCGGTGCACGGAGCATCCACCAGAATGCGGTCAAAGCCCTCGGGGCGCTGCTCCCCCACCTCGCGGCCGTCACCAATCCGCACGGTCCAAACGTCCCGCGGCACGGCGGCCAGCGCCTGCTTCACCAGCTTGGCCCGGTGCGGGGCGGGTTCGTTCGCCAACAGGGTTGCCCCGCACTGTCCCGCCAGGGCTGCCAGCAAGGCTGCCTTGCCGCCCGGGCCGGCGCACAGATCCAGCCAGCGTTCGCCGCCGGGCTCCGCAGCCGAGCCCTGACGCGGGAGCAGCTCGGCGGCGGCCAGCGCCCGGGCCACCAGCTGCGAGCCGACATCCTGCACGCGGTTGGTGCCCTCCCGCACGGCTAAGAGCCTGCCGGGGTCGCCGCCGGAGGAGAGCGCTGAATCCGGCGCCAGAGGGCCGACGGTAAAGCCCTCAGCCAGGGCCTCGGAAAGATCACCCAACCCGGGCAGCGCCACCAGGTTCACCACCGGAGCGGCGTTATCCGCTTCCAG
>JBBSSN010000404.1:0-2087 GCA_038242035.1 Actinomycetales bacterium | reverse complement strand
GTCTCGCTGCATCAAGGGATCAGCCCCTGGGGCGGCGCGCATCCGGATTACCTGCATTTTGTCGGGATCTGGGACAGCACTTGGTACAAAGACGTCTTTGACAACGGGTATCCGCGTGTCATCCCGCGGGACGCGGCTGGCGTGGCGCGGGAAAATCCGTGGGCGTTTTACCCGCTGTATCCCTTTTTGGTCCGTGGGCTGAGCGCTGTCACCTCCCTGGCCTGGCTGGTGCTGGCTCCGGCGGTCTCGCTGGTGGCCGGCCTCGCGGCGTCCCTGCTGATCTACCGGCTCTTTCGCCGCTTTGCCTCAACCTCGACGGCGACGTGGGGCATCGTCTTCTTTGTCACCTTTCCCGCTTCTCCGGTCCTGCAGGTGCCCTACGCCGAATCCCTGAGTTTGCTGCTTTTGGCAGCGGCGCTCTATCTGCTGGTCCGGCATCGCTATCTGTGGGCGATGCCGGTCGTCGTCCTGATGTGCCTGAGCCGCCCGGCGGGCGTTCCGTTTGCCGCCGTCGTCGGAGCGCATCTTCTGCTCCGGTTTCTTCGTCGCAGAACCGTCCCCGTCCGGACCGTTGAGCTGCTCAGCGGCATGGCACTGCTGCTCGTCAGCGCGTTGGCGGCGTTCGCGTGGCCGTTGATCGCCTGGGCCGCGACGGGTGAGCTGAAGGCCTACACGGACACCGAGACTGCGTGGCGCGGGACTGCGCTGCAGCTGTTCACTCCATGGTTCGACACCGGACGGCAGCTGTTTGGCCCGGTGCTGGGGCCAGTGGCGCCCTTGGTCCTGGTGCTGCTGTTCGCGTTGTACATGGGCTCACGCGCCGTGCGGAACATCGGCAGCGATCTACAGTTGTGGTGCATCGCGTACTTCGGCTACATCCTGGCGGTCCTGCAGCCGCAGACGAGCACGTTCCGGATGCTGCTGCCATTCTTTCCGCTGGCACTTGCGGCCGCATTCGTTTCACGCTCGCGGGCATACCGCGGCACTGTCGTTGTCCTGTTCATCCTGCTGCAGATTGTCTGGGTCGCCTGGCTGTGGTCCTGGGCCGAGCTGCCTGGCGGGGGAGACTATCCGCCGTAGGGGCGTGCGCCCGACGACGCGAGTGCGCGCCGTCGGGCGGCGCTGCGATTGGCCCCCGGCCCAGTTCTGCAGGATAATGGTGTGAGCGAAACAACAGGGCAGCCGAAGATTGCCCCGGCTGCACGGCCCGTCTGACGGCTGTGCGGTCGACGTTACCTCGCGGTCGGGGGATCTGCCAAGAGACCATCGTCCGCAAAATGTGAAGGGAAATTCCTTATGGCGGCGATGAAACCCAGAACCGGCGACGGTCCAATGGAAGTTACGAAAGAGGGACGCAGCCTGATTATGCGGGTTCCCCTGGAAGGCGGAGGACGACTGGTGGTAGAACTTAAAGTCGCCGAGGCTGTCAACCTTAAGGAATGCCTGATCGGCGCAACGGAGTAATCGCTAGGCGGCCGGCCCTCCGCCAGGGATCAGTACTTTCAACAGTACTTTCAACAGTGTTGATCCGTCCGGAACACCTAACCCGGTGCAGGCGTCCCAGCCCGGGCCGGCAGTAAACGCCCCGTTGTTTCCGCTGGTGATATCCCGGAAGCCGGCCGGGACGGTACCCTGGCCGGTTTGGCCATAGAGGGCTGGCTGCAGCAGACCCAACCCGTGTCCGGCTGCCTGCGCCAGCCGGGCGATCAGGGCCGCCCACAATGGTGCCACGGCGCTGGTCCCGCCGATCACCATATCCTGACCGTCCACTCGTACCCGGTATCCCGTCTGCGGATCTGCGACCGCGGAGACATCCGGAACTCCGCGTCCGCTCTTCCCGGCCGGAGCCGGGACACCTATGCTGACCTGCCACGGTGGGAGGGCGAAGGCTGTGCTGACACCACCGCCAGTGGCGCTGCCGGAAGCACCGTTGTTCCACACCGTTTCGGACTTGACGGTACCGGTGGTCGGGGACGCGTCCAAACGGGTCCCGCCGCAGGCCAGCGCGTGCGGGCTGGAGGCGGGGAAGTCCACATGCGCCTTCTTGTCCGTCGCCCGGTCGGTGCTGCCGTCGTCGCCCGCCGCTG
>JBBSSN010000403.1:0-2088 GCA_038242035.1 Actinomycetales bacterium | reverse complement strand
TCGGCCAGCAGGACCTGCCGGTGGCTGCCGCCAAGACGCTGCTGCCGCACGGCACGGCGGTAGGACTGTCCAGTCACACGCCCGAACAGGCCAGCGCCGCAGCAGGCGTGCAGACGGTCCCGGCCGGCCGGGCGGGCGACGGCGGCGCGCAGGCCGGTGCGGAAGCCGGCGGCGCTGTGGACTACTTTTGTGTCGGACCGGTCTGGGCCACGCCCACCAAGCCTGGCCGCGCCGCCGTCGGCCTTGAAATGGTGCGCTATGCGGCTTCGCTGCACACCCGGATTCCCTGGTTCGCTATTGGCGGCATTGACCTCTCAAACATCGAACGGGTCGTCGCCGCGGGTGCCGACCGCGTCGTCGTCGTACGCGCCATTACCGAGGCCACGGACCCGATGTCGGCCGCGCAGGCCCTGCGCGCCGCTCTGGGCGAGACGGCTTCCACCGCCCCCTAATATCTTTCAGCGGGAGAGTACCGTTCGGCGGATGAATACCGGATAGCGAGAGCCGTTTTCACAGTTGCTGTGCCCTACGGCTGCTGCAGGGTTGTCCACGCAACTCCCAGCGTACGGTCAGCCGCCGTGCGGAACGGCGACGTAGCGTGATGTCAATGCTCTCGCAGATCACCCGCCCTCGGCCACCGGCAGCAGAACCGGCAGCGCCGACGCCGCAGGCAGGCCCGGCAGGCGCTGAACCGCAGATCGGCGCACTGACCTCGCTAAGGTTTATTGCCGCTTTGTGGGTAGTGCTGTTCCACCTGCAGCTGATGCGCAATACGTTCCTGAAACCCGTTTTTACGGCGTTCCACCCACTCATTGTCAGCGGTGACCTCGGTGTGGAGGTGTTTTTCGTGCTCAGCGGTTTCATCATTTCGTACACGTATCTGGAGCGGCTCGGCCCCCGGCTGAGTTTGGCCGGCTACCGTGACTTCGTGTGGGCTCGGTTTGCCCGGATGTGGCCGGCGTTCGCTGTGCTGATCGGTCTATCGGGTCTGTGGTTCCTGCTCGGCACAGCGCAGCATTCGTTGCTGGCCTGGTCTCTGCAGACCCGGGCCCCGGATTTCTCCTTCTGGGGACTGATGAAGCAGCTGCTGATGATTCATCTGTGGTTTCAGCCATTCAGCGACGGCGCCAGCTGGTTTGGACCGGGCTGGACGGTCAGCGCGGAATGGTTGGCGTATTTGGTCTTTCCTGTCGCCGCGTTGGCGCTCTACCGACTGCGCCGGCTGCATCCGTTAGCCGCCATGACCGCGTCGGTGCTGTTGCTGCTCCCGGTTTCCCTGATCGGACCGGGCCAGCTGCTCGACACTGTCCATCCGTATCCGTACAGCTGGCTGGTGCAGATATTCTGCTGTTTTATGGCGGGCGCATTCGCACTTCTGGCGGTACGCAATCGGGGGCGAATTCATTTCAACGCCGCGCATGCCGGTCCCGCCGCCGTCCTTACCGTTCTGGCGATTGCCGGCATGCTGATCCTCGGTCCGTCGCGGGGATCGGGGCGGCTGGTTGTGCTGCTCTTTCCCGCCCTCTTGGCGCTGCTCAGCGTGGCCCGCGGACGGGTGCCGGCCTTATTGAGCCACCCGTGGCTGCTGGCCGGCGGCCGCGCGTCCTACAGCCTGTATCTGGTGCACATGCTCTTCATCTATCTCTACCACTGGCTGATCGTTGAGGTAGTGGCTCCCGCCGGCACAATTGTGCACAATGTCCTTGCCGTCTCGACGCTGGCCGGTATCGGGCTGTCGACGTTCCTGCTCTACAACTACGTTGAGGAGCCGGCGCGCAGATTATTGCGCAGGCGACGCACCCGACGCTATTCGGCGTCGTCGTCGATGGACAGTCCACGCACTCCGGCCACGGAACCGAGCCGATGCGTCAACACGCTGATTGGAGTGGTGCCGTTGATTTCCAGCTCCACCTCGACGGTGACCTCCGCTGCGTCCGTCCCGCCGTCGTCGTAAGTCGGAGTTTCACCCAGCACGCGGTACAAGGTCCCTTCCTCGCCGGCGCGCGTGGTGAATCCCATGATCGCGAAACCAAGCTCAGTGCAGGTCAGCATGATGACCCGCAATGCACCGACCCCATCCAGATATCG
>JBBSSN010000402.1:0-2097 GCA_038242035.1 Actinomycetales bacterium | reverse complement strand
AGGTCTTGCTCCCGATGCGGCCGACCGCCGTCCGACTAAACCCACCAGGAGCTCGCGGCGGCGGCACCTCGCCGCAAAACAGCAGCGGTCAGCAACAAAAAGGCAACGCCAACGGCCGTCCGCCGAGTAGCTTCTTACCGGCCGGCCGCGCACACCTAAACGCCAGCACCCACCGGATCCGCATATCTCAGCGGAAGAATTCCACCAGCGTCGGCGCCACGAACTCCGGCGCCACCGCATGCTCCTGACCTTCGATGACGTCCTGCCTCCCGTCCTGAACCGCCATCGCCACTGCCGTCGTCGAAGTCTGGGCCCAGGCGGCGCTCGCACCGCCATACAACGCCAGAGTCGGCGCGGAAATGCTGCCCAACCGCTGCACCGGAACTACACTGTCCCCCGTGAGCGTCAGGTCGTACGGCAAGGTCGGTGCCAGAGCCACCAGCGCCGGCCACCAAGGCGAGTGCTTGATTCCCGCATCGAAGTCGGTACCCGTGTGCCGGATGAATTCCTCCACCGCGAGGTCCGGATGTCCCTCGTCCACCAGGGACTGTATCTTGTCAACAAACACCTGCCACAGCCCGTCTCCTCCCTCGCTCGTGAAATACGGCGGCTCATACACGGCAAGCTTGCCGATCCCTACGCCCGCGGCAGCCGCCTCCAGCGCCAGGATGCCCCCGGACGAGTGGCCGTACACGCACACCGATCCTCCGACGTCCGTCACGAGTGCCCTGAAATCTTCCACTTCGCGTTCGACGTCGTACGGTGGCGTATCAGTACTCTCGCCACGGCCCCGGCGGTCATACGTGATCACGGTGAACTCCGCGGCGAGCAGCGGTACCAGGCCCCCGGCCGAGTGGCGGGTGTTCAGCGCCCCGCCAATAAGAATGAGCGGCGGCCCACTCCCTGCCGTTTCGTAGGCAATCGTGGTTCCGTCAGTGGACTGGACAGTTTTGACCATGAAGTTCTCCCATGTGATGTGCACGCCGACCCGGCAGTCCACTTCTACCCGCACTCGGCCGGAACTTCAAGGGTTCGCTGTCTTGCGGCGGCGGTGCGCGTGCGGATAAGGAATCCTTAAGATCGATAGGGCGGCGCAGACGCGTGGCTAAAGCGTAGTCTGGGTAGATAGTTCCTGCGCCACCGATTGGAGCGTTCTCATGAAGGCGATCGCATTTGCCCGTGGATTTGCTGCCGGTATCCGGAAAATTCCTCTGGCGCGGGAAAAAGCGTTCAGGGCTGCTCAGGCGGTGCGGAACACGCCCGCACAAGTCTCGGAACACCTCGCCGCGATCGGCATGCACCGGCACGTCAGATACTTTGCCCTGCTTCGCCAGCATGTCGCCATAACTACCCTCACCTCCGTCGTCGTGATCCGGATGAATCTCATGGATACGACCGGCGACCTGCACTCCTCGGATGAACCCACCGTTGCTGAGCTCGTCACCAGGCTCTCCGAACAGTCCTCACATCTCATCCGGGACGAACTGCGGTTGGCCCAAACGGAGCTCAACGACAAAATCAAGCGCGCAGGTCTGGGACTCGGGTTCCTGGGCGGCGCGGGCCTCCTGGGGTTTTTTGGAGCCGCGGCAGCGGTCACCTCGGTGATCCTCCTTCTGGCTCGCGTGGTGCCCGCCTGGCTCAGCACGCTGATTGTTGCCGTAGTGCTTTCGACAGCGGCCGGGGCGGCGGCGCTGAAAGGCCGGAAGGAAATCGCAGCGGCCGCTCCTCTGGTGCCCGAGCGTACCGTTGAAAGCCTGAAAGACGACGTCAACGCGGTAAAGGAGCACGGTCAGCCATGAGCATGTCGACTTCACCATCGGGACCCGATTCCTCGGGGCCCAATTCATCCGGGGCCGGCCAGGACGACGCAATGTCGCAGATCCAAGGCGACATCGAGAACACGCGGGAGGAGCTCCGGGAAACGGTTGAGTCCCTGACCGGGAAATTCGATGTCAAGGCCCAGACCGAAAAGAAAACCGAAGAACTCAAGTCCCGGGTTGGGGAGCGTATTGGAGCCGGAAAGCATCACATGGTTGATGCCATCGGATCTGCCGGCCGGGAAGTGGACGCTGCATCCCGCAGGACCGCACAACGGTT
>JBBSSN010000401.1:0-2118 GCA_038242035.1 Actinomycetales bacterium | reverse complement strand
GGAATCGCAGAGCACCTGGCGCGCATCAGAGCGGCCGCGCCAGGGGCACAGCTGACGCTGCAGCTCGATGAACCGGAAATTACCAGGGTCCTCGCCGGAACCATCCCCACCTCCAGCGGCTACCGGACGCTGCGCTCCATCGGGGAGCAGGAGGTTTCCTGGGGCTGGGAACTGGTACTGACCGCTGCTAGGGCCGCCGGTGCCGCCCAGGTGGTGCTTTGCCTGCCGGGGATTGAGGCACCGGTCCGGCTCGCGCTGGCTGCTGGTGCGGACGGCGTCGCCGTTGCGCTGCGGGACCAAAAGATGCCGGACTGGGAGCAATTGGCGGCCGCCGTGGAAGACGGCAAAAAGGTGTGGGCCGGTATCAGCGGAAAGGGACAGCACGGCGCCGAACTCCCGCAGGTGTCTGCGTTGGTCGAGACGGTCATGCGGCCGTGGCGTTCAGTGGGCCTGCCGTCGCGGGCGCTCGGCGCACTGCGGTTGACGCCCGACGGCGGATTGGCCGACTACACGCCCGCGACCGCGCGCGCCGTGCTGAACCGGCTGACAGACACTGCCCGGGCGCTGAACGACGTGCGGATGGAATGATCCCGGACATACCTACCGAGCCCCAAACTTCCCCGCCCTCCCCAGTCATCGTGGCCGCACCCGCAAAAGACGAGCGCACCTGCTTTAGCGGCCGCGTTCGTCTACAACTGGTGCGGCATGGTCAGTGTTTGCTACACCCTGGCCTCCCACTGCACCGGTTGGGCGTAGGACGGCAGGGAACCAAGCACACCGTGCGCGGCGGCTTCGTGCGCGGGATACTGCACCAGTTCGTAGTCGAAGCTTCCGGCGTAGACCAGCAGCACGCCCAGCTGCGGTTGAATCACCTTGACCTGGATCCGATGACGCTGCGCAGCCTCGTCCCACCACTGCTGCGCGTAGGCCCGGGCATCCAGCAGGCCAGGCAGCGGGAGCCGGATCCTGCCGGCGAGCAGCCGGGAGGCCTGCGAGACGCCGCGCAGCATGCCATCACCGGTGGCACTGACATTGAGATCGGTGACCAGCCGACGGTATTTGCCCACATAGTCCAGCAGCCTGGTGTGGCCATCGTCCGCCTGCAGGCTGGTGGTGTCCTGGAACAACCGGGTGATATGCGGGAAGCTGATTTCCCGGCGGGCGGTCAGGCTGGAGCGGCCAAAGGGATCAAGATGGGCATGGTTTTCAATTCTGAAGGGAACCTGGGTCCCGTATTCGGGGAAGAAGGCTTCCTCTCCGGTGCTCAGCTTCAGCAGCGGGCGCAGCCACGGCTGGGGGCAGCCGACGACGTCAAAGGACCCCTTGCCGACGCCGTAGGTCCCCGAGCCGGGTTCCAGCGAAAAGTATTCCTGGACCTGAGGCTGGAGGCGGTGAAAATCCTCGCCCATGGCTTGTTCGTAGATGCCGCTCATGCCACAACCCTACTGCGCATGGACGTCCCGTGACCCGATCGGCCCCCGGATACGCCGCGCCGAAGCCGTTTCAGAGCCGGCCGGCGGCTTTGAGCCGGATATACAGATCCGCAAGTTTCGAGGGCAGTTCGTGCGGTTCGGCGTCCACCACCTCCACGCCCTGGCGGCGCAGCAGTGCGGCGAGAGTTTCGCGGTCCAGCAGCGCGCGTTCGGCTGCTGCCGCCCGGTAGATATCTGACGCCGTCGCCCGTTCCAGCCGCAACCGGCTCAGCAGGGGATCGCGAACCGAGGCAACCACCACCAGATGTCTGCGCGCCAGCTGGCCCAGCATGGGAATCAGCCCTTCCTCGGGCGCGCCGGAATCCAGCGAGGTCAGCAGGACCAGCAGGGACCGGTGCGCGGATACCGACCGGACCTGGCCGGGGATCTGCTGCCAATCCATTTCAATCAGTTCAGAACGCAAGGGTGCCATCGCCTGCACCAGCGCGCCGAGCAGGTTGCCCCTGCTGGCGGAGCTCACCCGTGCGCGGACCCGCCGGTCAAAGGCCAAAAAATCCACCCGGTCCCCACCGCGCTCCGCCAGCACAGCCAGCAGCAGGGCAGCCTCGATGCCGGTATCAAGGATCGGCTCGTCTTCGATCCGGGCAGCGGACGTCCGTGAGGTGTCCAGCAGAATTACCAGCCG
>JBBSSN010000400.1:0-2125 GCA_038242035.1 Actinomycetales bacterium | reverse complement strand
GGTGCCGCACTTCGTCGTTGGCCGCAAGAGCCGGATCCAGCAGCTCCAGCAGCCCGCGGATGTCCTCCCCCGCAGGCACTGCCAGCGCCGATTCCAGCTCAGCGGCCTTACTGTCCTGTATGGCGGTCCCGGCGGCGCGGGAAGCTCGTAGATACGCTATCCAGGCCGCTATCATCCGCGCGGCACCTGCGCCGGGACGGCCGGCGGCCAGTTCCGCCTTCAGGACCGGTACGGCGCGCATCCGGAGTTTGCTGGAGCCGTCCATCGCGATCTGGGCCAGATAATGGGCGATCCGGGCGTTACCGAACCGCTCCAGCAGGGCCCGCCGGTACTCGGGGACAGCCAGGCCATCGTTGGGCAGATTCGATTCCGCCTCGTCCCAGAACGCAATAACCCAGGCCAGGCAATCATCGTCGGCCAGGGCCTGTGCAACGGTGGCGTGTCCGCGCAGCTGGCCCGCATAGGCCAGCAGCGAGTGCGCACCGTTGAGCAGCCATAGCTTGCGGTTCTCAAACGGTTCAATGTCATCCACAAAAACGGCCCCGGCGCGCTCCCACTGCGGCCGTCCGGCGGGGAAGTCGCCGCTGAGCACCCAGTTCCGGAAGGGTTCGGTGACCACTGGGGCATCATCGCGAAGCCCCGAAGCTGCCGTCACCAGATCCAGCTCAGCGTTCGTGGTGCGCGGGGTGATCCTGTCCACGGAGGTGCTGACAAAGCTGACGTTTTCGCCGATCCAAGCGGCCAACGCTCCATCTGCCGCGGCGGCGAGGCCCTGCACAGCCTTGCGCGCAGCGGCTCCATTGTGTGCCAAATTGTCGCAGGAGACGATGGCTATGGGGCCGGCGCCCGAGCGTCGCCGGGCGTCCAGCGCCTGCACCAGCCGTCCAGTCGCCGTCGTTGCCGACCGGCCGGACGCGCCGACGTCGTCGCCTGCCACAGCCGCGCTCCCATCGGACTCCCCGACGTCCTCGCCTGCCACAGTTGCGCTGCGACCGGACGCTGTCCGGGCCGCGAGCAACGTGATGTCAGCTGCCACGGCCGGCTCGCCGGTATCCAACTCGCCGTCCGCGCCGAGATGGTATGCGGCCTCAGTTATTGTCAGGGTCACCAGGGCCGTCGACGGTGCTGCCACCAGGCCGGCCAGCCGGGCTACATCGGCGCCGTCGTTGGCCTCGACAATGCTCGTGATGACCTCGAAGCTGTCCCCGCTGTCCGCGCGCTCGATCAGCGTGTACAGCCCGTCTTGGGCGGCCAGCGTCAGCGCGGCGTCCGGACGGCGTCCGGTAAAGGCTGCGATCCCCCATTCGCCGGTCGGATCGGCGTGCTGCGTGTACCAGGCCTGGTGGGCGCGATGAAAAGCACCGAGCCCCATGTGCACAATCCGGACAGGGGCCGGCGGCGGCACCTCGAAGGTGCGCCGGCTCAGTTGCGGACCGCTCATATCTGCGCCGCTCACAGCTTGAACGCCCTGCGCGGCGCGCCATCCACCACGTCGACAATGATTTTGCGGGCCCGTTCCTCCGTGACCCGGTGCTCCGCCACCAGCCTCGCCAGGAAACTCGCCTCGATCCGGCGGGAGGTATTGTGCCGCGCCGGGATGGAGCAAAACGCGCGGGTGTCGTCAATGAACCCGGAGGACCGGGAGAATCCGGCGGTTTCCGTCACGGCGGAGCGGAACCGCAGCATGGCGTCCGGCGCGTCAAGGAACCACCACGGAGCGCCGATGAAAACGGAAGGGTAAAAACCGGCCAGGGGTGCGATTTCGCGGGAAAACACCGTCTCGTCAATGGTGAACGGGATGAAATGGAATCCGGGGGCGGTGCCGAAGTCTTCCAGCATCGGCCGCAACGCCTCGGTGTAGCTCACCGGAACCGGAATATCGTGCCCCATGTCGGCGCCGAACGCCTCAAAGGTAGGAGCATGGTGATTCCGGAACACGCCCGGATGCATTGTCATCACCAGCCCGTCGGTCACAGACATCCGTGCCATTTCGTACATCATATGGGCCTCAAAGATGTCTGCGTCTGCGGTAGTTGCCTCCCCACAGCGGGCCTTCTCGAATAGTTCCTGAGCCTGGGCCGCGGACAGCTTCAAGGTCTGAGCCGTCCTGGAGCCGTGGTCCGCG
>JBBSSN010000399.1:0-2140 GCA_038242035.1 Actinomycetales bacterium | reverse complement strand
GGGTGCATCAATTCCCCAACCGGAGAGGTGGAGTACTGCGAGTGTGCTTAAAGATAGCGCAGATCACGAGGTGGGTCCAAGGTTTTCCACAGGCTGGGTCTTCAGGCCGGGTAGCGGCAAAAGCTGCGCAGACTTTGCGGCAGACACTGCGCCAGAACACCCCTGCGCACTCTCCAGCCGGAAGAGTGCGCAGAACTGTCCGGTCGCGGCTCCACATACATCGCGCGGCCGCAGCGCAGTCCCAGCCCGGCTCCGCTCCATCTCACCCGTCACCCGTCACCCGTCACCCGTCACCCGTCACCATTACCCATCCGGGAGTCCCCGTCCATACTGAGTAAGGGAGGAGCAAAGCGAAACGTCGCTAAGTGCCGCTAAACAGACATTTTGGCGGCACTTGGCGCCTTTTCGTCCGCGTACGCCCGCAAAACCGCCGATGTTAGCAATCCGGGGGTTGACGGCACGCGAGGGCAGCCCTAGACTTTTCATTAGGCAAGATATAGTTTTCATATAGTGAAAACCGAGTCGTTTTATCAACGATGTCGCACCATTCAAGACGCTGGCGAAGGATACCCACAATGACGTACGCAGTGAACTGTTCGATCCTCCTGACGGACCTGCCTTTGCTGGAGCGTCCGGCCGCGGCGAAGGCTGCCGGCTTTGACGCCGTCGAATTCTGGTGGCCCTTTGCCGAGTCTGTTCCGGCGGATGCCGAGGTCACCGCGTTCGAAAACGCCATCACCAACGCAGGCGTCCAGCTCACTGGTCTGAACTTCAACGCCGGGAATATGCCCGCCGGGGACCGCGGACTGGTCTCCTGGAAGGGCCGCTGCTCGGAGTTCAAGGACAATATTGACGTCGTCGCCGGCATCGGTGAACGGCTGGGCTGCAAGTCCTTCAATGCGCTGTACGGAAACCGGATGGCAGAATCCACGCCCGAGGAGCAGGATGAGCTCGCAGTGAAGAATCTCGTCGCCGCGGCGCAGGGCGTGGCCAGGATCGGCGGGACCGTGCTGCTGGAACCCGTCAGCGGCGCCGAGCTTTACCCGATCAAGACCGCCGCGCAGGCCATGGACGTGATCGGCAAGGTCCGTCATGCCGGAGCAGAGAACATCGCGCTGCTGGCGGATTTCTACCACCTCTCGGTTAACGGTGATGACGTGGACGCGGTAATCGCGAGCTACGCGAAGGACTTCGGGCACATTCAGATCGCGGATGCCCCAGGCCGCGGCGCACCGGGCTCGGGCGAGCTCCCGCTCGGTGACTGGATCGCCAAGAGCCGCGACCTCGGTTTCGACGGTTACATCGGACTCGAATACAAGGCGGACACGGATAAGGCCTTCACCTGGCTGATCCGCTAGCCGGCCACCCCCGCACGCCAGCACAGCGACCCACCTCCATCCCAGCACGCACCGCACACCCCATCCCAACTAGGTCGCACTTACGGCACTCAAAAGCGCAAATGAGTGCAACAACTGCTACCTAGTTGGGGAGACACCCGCAGACCAAAGGATTTCACCATGACAAACGTTGCAGTTATCGGACTCGGTATTATGGGCCTTCCCATGGCCACCAATCTGGTCAAGGCCGGCTTCACCGTCACCGGCTTCAACCGCAGCCAGGACAAGATTGATGCCCTGGTCGAAGCGGGCGGCAAGGGCGCCGGCAGCATTGCCGAGGCCGTCAAGGACGCTGACGTCGTTATCACCATGGTGCCGGACTCCCCCGATGTTGAGGGTGTCGTATCCGGACCGGACGGTGTTTTCGCCAATGCCAAGTCCGGCGCGTACTGGGTCGATGCCAGCAGCATCCGCCCGGACGTGACAGTCCGCCTTGCCGCGGATGCCAAGGAAGCCGGCGTCAAGCCCCTTGACGCACCGGTTTCCGGCGGCGAGCAGGGCGCCATCGACGGGGTGCTCTCCATCATGGTCGGCGGGGACGCCGCAGACTTTGCCGCCGTCGCTGACGTGCTCAACGCCGTCGGCAAGACGATTGTGCACGTCGGTCCCTCCGGTTCCGGCCAGACGGTCAAGGCAGCGAACCAGCTGATCGTGGCCGGCAACATCGAGCTTCTCGCGGAGGCGATCGTCTTCCTGGAGGCCTACGGCGTGGACACGCAGGCGGCCCTGAAGGTCCTCGGCGG
>JBBSSN010000398.1:0-2145 GCA_038242035.1 Actinomycetales bacterium | reverse complement strand
GACCGGGCCTGCGGGCCTGACCGCGGATCTGGTCAATGCCTTCGGCGGTATTGACGGTGTGCTGCTGCTGGTGGCGCTGATCGCTGTCTTCGTTATTCTGCTGGCCGTCTACCGGTCCGTGGTGTTGCCTGTTCTGGTTCTCCTGACGTCCGTTTTTGCGCTGACGGCAGCCATTTTGCTGGTCTATGCCTTTGCCAGCTGGGGCTGGATTAAGCTCAGCGGGCAGAGTCAGGGGATTCTGAGCATCCTGGTGATAGGTGCCTCCACCGACTATTCGCTGCTCCTGGTGTCGCGTTTCCGGGAGGCGCTCCATGAGGTCCAGCCCCGATGGGCAGCCCTGGGGCGTGCCCTGCGTGCGGCATGGGAACCGATTCTGGCCTCCGGCACCACCGTGATCATTGCCCTCTTGTGTCTGCTGGTGTCGGATCTGAACTCCAACCGGAGCCTGGGCCCGATTGCCGCCATCGGCATAGTTTTTGCGCTGCTCTCTTCCTTAACGCTATTGCCGGCGCTCCTGGCGGTCTTTGGCCGGGTGGCGTTCTGGCCGTTCCGGCCCAAGGTTGACGGCGGCCAGCACGCCGGGCACCGTCGGAGCAGCGATGCCAGGACCGGTTTGGAAGGGATTACCGGTCTGTGGAAGCGGGTGGGCGCGATGATCGCGCGCCGCCCGAGGGCGACGTGGGTAACCGCCTTGATTTTATTGCTGGCGGCAAGTTCAGGCGTGCTGCAGCTGAACGCGAGCGGCGTCTCGCAGTCTGATGTCATTCTGGCCAAGAGCGACGCTGTCGACGGGCAAAAGGTTCTCGGCCAGCACTTCGACGGCGGCAGCGGCAGCCCGGTGGTGATCATCGCGGACCAGGGGAAGAAGGACGCCGTGCTTGCCGCCGTCGCCGGTCAGGACGGCATCTCCGGTGCCACCGTTTACACCGGCAGTCAACGACCGGCGGGCAAGGGCGAGGCCCGGCCTGCCATCGTCAAGGACGGGAAGGTATTAATCAATGCGACTCTCACGACGCAGCCGGAATCTCCGGCCGCGGAGCAGGTGGTGCGCGATCTGCGCGGATCGCTCCCGCCGTTGGATTCGGGCGTGCTGGTGGGTGGAGTTACGGCCATAGCGCTGGACACCAACAACACCGCACAAAGCGATCTGGTCAAGATCATTCCGCTGGTGCTGGCCGTTATTTTGCTGATTTTGATGTTGCTGCTGCGTTCAATCGTGGCGCCACTGCTGCTGATCGGCAGCGTCATGCTCTCCTACCTCTCGGCGCTGGGCGTCTCGGCGCTGGTGTTCAACCACATTTTCCACTTCCCCGGAGCCGACGCCGCCGTTCCGCTGTTCGGGTTTGTCTTCTTGGTGGCCCTGGGCGTGGATTACAACATTTTCCTGATGACCCGGGTGCGCGAGGAATCGCTGGTCCTGGGCACCCGGCCCGGAATCCTGCGCGGGCTGGGCGTGACGGGGGGTGTTATAACTTCCGCGGGCGTCGTACTGGCGGCCACTTTCGCCGCATTGGGCGTTATTCCCATTCTGTTCCTCGTCCAAATCGCATTTATCGTGGCCTTCGGGGTCCTGCTCGATACCGTGGTGGTGCGCTCGCTGCTGGTCCCGGCGCTGGCCTACGACCTGGGCCCCGTCATCTGGTGGCCCTCGAAGCTCGGTAGAGCCGGGCATCAGCACGGCCGACATGTCTCCGGGCGGACGCTGTAACGGCGGCCGACACACGGCTGACGGCAACAGTGGCACCGGTCCGTCCCAACTGAGTAGCAGCACGTGCATTCAAAACGCATTTTGAATGCACATGCTGCTACTCAGTTGGCGGGAGCCTGGGCCATTTTGGTCTGGATCGCCTTGGCTTCGTTCTGGAGCGCGGTGCCATAGCCGCCGTTCAGGGCGGTGTCCTTGATCTTTCCGGCATCAGCGTCCCGCTCTGCTGCGGGAGCAGCTTCCAGGGCCTTGAGGTCCGTCTGGAGGTTGGCCGGCAGTTTCGCAAATGCCTTGGGATGGTGGATGAGCCCATAAGCCACTACATGTGCCGTGTCACCGAAGCCCGTCTTGGCGCGGAGGTCGATCCGCAGTTCCTCGCGCACGGTGGCATGGCGCTGGTGGGCGTGGCCTGCGGCGGCAGTGGTGGAACCAGGAGTGGG
>JBBSSN010000397.1:0-2178 GCA_038242035.1 Actinomycetales bacterium | reverse complement strand
GGAATAGCCGAACAGAATCCATAGCACGCCCACAACAGCGATGGCTCCGAAGCTCATCATCATCATGTTCAGCACGCCCTTGGCCCGGGTCATGCCGCCGTAAAAGAACGCCAGACCGGGCGTCATCAGCAGAACTAAAGCGGCGGAGGCCAGGACCCACGCCGTGTCACCTGTGTTCATGGCCTCTGGCCTTTCCTGTAGAGAGGTACCGCGGCCGCTTTCGCTGGGAAGGCAGCTCGCGGTGCATCCTGTCTCTACAAGATTGGCCGTCCGGTGTTACATCCGGACCGGCCACAGATTGCCGTCGTGTTACAACAATGGCGGCCGCGTAAACAATGCGCGGCCGCCGTGTTTCCGGCAGGTAACAGCAGGCTCGCCGGCGGGGAAATAGCCGGCGCAGCGTCCGGAAAACCTCAGTTGAGCAGGGCGTCTACAAATTCTTCGGCATCAAAGGGTGCCAGGTCATCGGCCCCTTCACCGAGGCCCACCAGCTTCACCGGAACGCCCAGCGTCTTTTGAATGGCGACGACGATCCCGCCCTTGGCGGTTCCGTCCAGTTTCGTGAGCACAATGCCGGTGATATTGACGACGTCGGCAAACACCTTGGCCTGCGTGAGCCCGTTCTGTCCCGTGGTCGCGTCCAGAACCAACAGCACCTCGTCCACGCTGGCCTGCTTTTCAATCACACGCTTGACCTTGCCCAGCTCGTCCATCAGGCCGATCTTGTTCTGCAGGCGACCGGCGGTGTCAATCATGACGACGTCGACTTCCTGTTCGATTCCGGCTTTGACAGCTTCAAAGGCAACTGATGCCGGATCTGCGCCGTCGACGTCGGACTTCACCGTGGGAACGCCCACGCGCTGTCCCCAGGTGGCCAGCTGCTCCGCGGCGGCCGCACGGAAGGTGTCCGCCGCGCCCAAAAGCACATCCTTGTCCTCCGCTACCAGGACCCGTGCGAGCTTCCCGACGGTGGTCGTCTTACCCACACCGTTCACGCCCACCACCATCATCACGGCGGGACGGTTGTCATGGCGTGCGACGTTCAGTGAACGATCCATGGTGGGGTCAACCAGCTTGATCAGTTCCTCGCGGAGCATCTGCTGGACCTGCTCGGGCGTGCGGCTGCCAAGAATCTTGACCCGCGCGCGCAGGGAATCCACCAATTCCAGCGTAGGAGCCGTGCCGACGTCCGCCAGCAGCAAAGTTTCCTCGATCTCGTCCCAAACATTTTCGTCAATCGTGTCCCGTGACAGCAGCGCCAGCAGACCCTTGCCCAAGGCACTGTTTGATCTGGCCAATCGGGCGCGGAGCCGGACCAGGCGACCCTCCACGGCGGCCGGAGTTTCAATGGCGGGCAGCGTTTCCAAGCCCGCCAGGTCATCCAAAAGCTCCGCGTCGGAGACAGCGGGCGCCTCCGGTGGGGCGGCAGACTCAGCCGGCGCTGCAGCTTCCGGGCGGTCCTGCAACGCCGTGGACCCACCCGCACCGGTCACCGGAGGATCGTTGGCATCCCGCGTGGAGGTGTATATGTCCTTGTTGCGGCGTCCCTTGAGGAAGACCGGGATCAGCAAGCCCACAACGGCCAAGGCAATCACGATGTACAGGATGATCAGCAGAGTCTCATTCACGCCTCTAGCTTCTCACAGCGGGCATTTCCAGATGGCCAGGCTTCGACGGCGGGCCCGATACCCGCCGGGTGCACTGCAAGCCAGGTGCACTGCAAAGACAGGGCCGTGCCTTGTGAAAGACTCGAACCACTATGACCAGCAAGTCCCGATCCCTCGTCGCGCAGAGCGCCAGACCCGCCTTGCCGCACGAAATCAGTGTCCTGATTGCTGCAGCCTTCGTCATTGCACTCGGTTTCGGCCTCGTAGCGCCTGTCCTTCCGCAGTTTGCCCGCAGTTTCGACGTCTCCGTCAGCGCTGCAGCCGTGGTGGTCAGCGCCTTTGCCTTTGCCCGGCTGGTGTTTGCTCCCTTCAGCGGGCAGCTCGTGGAACGGTTCGGCGAGCGCTGGATCTACATCACCGGCATCCTGATCGTGGCGCTGTCGTCCGCGGCGTGCGCGTTCGCAGGGGACTACTGGCAATTGCTGATCTTCCGCGGCGTTGGCGGAGTCGGCTCCACGATGTTTACGGTTGCCGCAATGGGACTGCTGGTCAGGCTCACTCCCGCTCGCGC
>JBBSSN010000396.1:0-2189 GCA_038242035.1 Actinomycetales bacterium | reverse complement strand
GTAGAGGCCCAAATGCACGCGGAGCACCAGCTCGTTGTCGAAACCGAGAAAGAGCTGTTTGCCGTGCGCGTCCGCTTGTAACAACACCCGCCCGTCCAGCAGTGCCGCGCCGGACGCGAAGCGCCCCTGCGGGCTGGAAACACTGAGCCGCTGGCCGGCAAAGACATCCTGGAACTGGCGGGCGAGCCGGTGGATTGAATGGCCTTCAGGCATATTTTTTTCCGCGGACCCGCCGGGTGGGCGTCATTCTGAGCAGTCTTTGCGCTACTGCGTAACCTGGCCGGTGGCTTCGTATGAGCTGATCTTGGCAATGCGGCGGACATGGCGCTCGTCGCCGCTGAAGGGTTCGCTCAGAAACGCCTCAATAATCTGTGTTGCCTCCTCGACGGAGTGCTGGCGTCCGCCGACCGCGACAACGTTGGCGTCGTTGTGCTGCCGCGCCAGTCGCGCGGTGTCCAGATTCCAGGCCAGCGCCGCACGGACTCCCCGGACTTTGTTCGCCGCTATCTGCTCGCCGTTGCCCGAGCCGCCCAGCACGATGCCCAGTGCATCGATGCCCTTCGCCTGATCCGCCATTACCGCTCGGGCTGCATTGATGCAAAATGCCGGGTAGTCATCCTGGGCGTCGTAGATCTTCGGCCCATGATCGACCATTTCGTAGCCGGCGGCGCCCAGGTGCTCGATCAGATGCGCACTCAATTCCATGCCGGCGTGATCGGTGGCGATGTGGATGCGGGTGACGCTCATGGGGGGTCCTTTTCGTGGCGCTTTCTAATCCGGCTGCGGGGCTGTTCGCGTGGTTCCTGACTCCCAGCCTACAAGTTTCCCGGCCTTATTCCGCCCGGTCCTATTCCGGCCGCGGCGCCGGCCCTCCGGCGCTCTGCCGTCCCGCATACTTATTGAGCAGTGTTGCCAGCGCGTCGCCCTCTTCCCTGTTCGGCGCACCGATGATGACGGCTGAGCCGTTTTCCAACCGGACGACGACGGCGGGACCGCTGGCCGCCATAAAAGACACCGTAGCGTCATGCCGGCGCAGCCCCCATCCGCCATAGTCCCGCGCGCGCGTGTCCAGCACAGCAGCTGCCTCCACCGTCGCCGCCGGAGCGTGCAGTACCGGGAGCACTCCGCCTAGGAGCACCCGTGCGCCGTCCCGATCGGCGTCCACCAGGGCCGTGAGCGAAAAAACCGCTGCCAGCGCCAGGACGAAGACCAGCGCCCCCAGCCATGGCAGCGCCACGGCGATCAAAGCACCGGGTAAAACTCCGGCGAGCAGGATCATGATCAGGACCGAACTGCGCGGACGGATCCAGTACATCAGCCGGTTCCGCGCCAGCTCCGGGTCCAAGGCAACCAGCAGCGCCTCGTCGTCGCGCCGTGTCCACTGCTCCTCCGGCCGGTAAACCATCGCTATCACCACCCCGAGGGACAAGGCCGCGCCGCTGCCCATCGCCAGAACCACGGGATCCGGCTGCCCGCCGGGAGCGTGGCCGCTGCCGGCCTGGGCCACCAACGTTGCCCCGAAAAGGGCCGTCAGGAACAGTTCCAACGAGAAGGCAGCACCGAGCAGAAGCCGGCGGGCCGCCCGTGGCAGCGACCTCCGCGCCGCCTGGCTTCCGAGGGCGATTCCCACAATGGCTATGCACGCCGCACCGACACCCAGATAGCCCACCGGAGGCAATGGCGAACCGCCGAACGGCAGCACGGCACCTTCGGGGACTTCGCCGCGCAGGGTGTAACCGGCCAAACCAAAGCAGATCGCCAGAACCAAGGGGAAAATAATCGAAAATCTCAGTGCGCGCTTATCAACGCCCGCGCGTTCCCCTGCGTCTGCGTCCGTCCGGGCTCCCTTTGGACGCTCTCTGCGTTTCATGCATTCTCCAGCGTTCCGGTGGTCTTGCTCCAGCCTAGTCCTCCCCCGGCTTATCCGGCCGGACTATCAACCTGTCGCTTCCGGGTGACAAACCTGTCACCCGTCCGCCGCAGGAGTGAAATAGGTGGAACAATGAACCCAATGCCGCAGGCGATCCTAACCGGCGCCATCCCGTCCGCAAACAACGGAGGCCACGCAAGTGCCTGAGAACCAACCGACCGGAATGAATCTGACCCGCGCCGAGGCACGGGAACGGGCGTCGCTGATAGCCGTCGAATCCTACGACGTCACGCTTGACCTCACCGGCGGCGACGCTGTT